>JBFZDM010000058.1:0-44502 GCA_041307365.1 Chromatiaceae bacterium
CCCCCGCTCGCTCGCGCTATTTTCGTATGAAAATCATACGGATTTGGGTTTTCTAAGTGGTGTTTTTGACCAACTCGTATGATAACCATACACCTGTGCGTATGTATGACTTTCATACGGATCATACGGCACTGACACTTTTTGTCACTTCGAGGGTCTAAGGGCATGAGCACCAAACGTAAACCCACCTTGCCAGATGTCCAGTTTGTTGTCATGAAGCTCGCCGACCTTCGCCCGGCCGCCTACAATCCCCGCACCATCTCAGACGACGCCATGGCTGGCCTGGAAGCCTCGATCACTCGCTTCGGCCTGGTCCAGTGCCCGGTGTTCAACCGGCGGTCTGGTACGCTGGTCGGCGGCCACCAGCGGGTCAAGGTGCTCGAGAAGGCCGGCATGACCGAGACCATGACCGCCGTGGTCGATGTGGACGAGACCAGCGAGAAGGCGCTCAACCTGACGCTCAACAACCCGGCCATTGCGGGGGAGTTCAACGAGCGGCTAGCCGACTTGCTCGGGATCATCCAGGCCGAGGACGAGAAGCTGTTCGGGGAGTTGCGCCTTGACGTGCTGCTGCCGGCGGAGCCCGACAAGCCAGAGGACGAATGGCAGGGTATGCCGGAGTTTGAGCAGGAGGATCAGGGCCCGTGGAAGACGGTCCATGTCCACTTCCGGGGCAAGGAAGACCTCGACGCCTTCGCTGCGTTGGTCGGCCAGGCCATGACGGAGAAGACCAAGTTTGTCTGGTATCCGAAGGCCGAGATCGGTGTCTATCGCGACAAGGGCTACGTCGATGAACCCTAGGCATCCGGTGTACATCATCAGCAAGGGCCGATGGGAATCAAGATATACATCAAATGAGCTTGAGCGGATCGGGGTGCCGTACCATATCGTGATCGAGCCGCAAGAGTACGATCAATATGCAGCGGTCATCGCCCCAGAGAAGATACTTGTGCTCCCGTTCTCGAACCTAGGCCAGGGCTCAATACCGGTGCGCAATTGGGTCTGGGAGCATTCAATCGGGCTCGGTGCAGAACGACATTGGATAATGGATGACAACATATTGAAATTCTATCGATCCAATAGAAATTCAAAGATACCGGTGCAATCTGGAACGATTTTCCATTGCGCAGAGCAGTTCATTGATCGGTATGAGAACATAGCGATGGCTGGCTTCCAATATGAATCGCTATCGCCAAGAAGAGATATCAAAAAACCATTGGCTTTTAACACGCGCATCTATTCTTGCATCCTGTTGTTGAACTCGCTGAAGCACCGCTGGCGGGGCCGGTACAACGAGGATACAGACTTGAGCTTGCGACTGCTCAAGGATGGTTGGTGTACTGTGCTGTTCTATGCTTTCCTCGCGAACAAAGTGGCAACAATGCGAGTCAAGGGCGGCAACACCGACCAGCTCTATAAGCAGGACGCAACCTTCGATGGCCGGCTGGAAATGGCCCGGTCGCTTGCCCGGCAGCACCCGGACGTGACGAAGATCAAGTGGAAGTGGGGCCGGTGGCAGCATGTCGTGGACTATTCTCGGTTCAAGCGAAACAAGCTCAAGCGGCGTCCTGGGGTCGAGATCCCTGATGGCGTGGACAACTTTGGGATGACGCTGAAGGTGTTCGAGCAATGACCAAACCATCGGATTCCGAGCGCAAACAGCAACAGCTACTCTCCACGCTCCTTGTCTTGGCCAAGGCCGGCGACCCGCGTGCCGACTGGCTGATCAACGCCCTCACCGAAGCCGGCTACCGCCAGGCCGGGCTCTATACCCAGCACGAGATCATGCGCGGCTTGGGTGTGACCCAACGCACGATCACGAACTGGTGCCGCGACGGCCTGCCCAGGGCGCGCGAGAGTAAGGGCCGGATCCCGGCGCTGTTCGACGTGTTCGCCGTCTGCCAGTGGCGGATCGAGCACATCGAAAGCAAGGTCCGCGCCAAGCTGGAAGACGACCCGCTGTTGGGCGGCGAGACCAGCCCGGCGCTCGAGAAGTACAGGCGGGAGAAGTGGCGGCAGGCCAAGCGCGAGAACGACGTGGCCGAGGGCCTGCTGATCTCGGTGGCCTACGTCTTGGAGTACATGCGCGTGATCGCAGGCGCGTTCCGGCAGCGGGCTGACATGGCCCAGAGAACATTCGGCCGGGAGGCCGGCCAGTTTATCGCGGAGACCATCAATGAAGCCGCAGCGGCGCTTGAGCGGCTCGCCGCGCGGCAAGAGAACGGCGAGCAGCCACCGAAGAAACGCGGACGCGGCAGACCGCGTAAGAGCCCTATCGACCGTCCGCCTGGGGGTTGAGCGGTTCAGGGTCCGCGTCCACCGGTCCTATCTGCAGTTCGCGGAGGAAGAGTTCGTGTTGCCGACCGGGCCGAGGGCTGGGTTCCGCTTCGCGGCTTCCTTCATGCCGTGGACAGGCTTGGTGTTGCGGGCGTTCGATGACGAGCGGTATCGACGGTTTTGGGGCAGCGGGCCAGCACAGAGCAGCAAGACGGTTCTATTTTTCTTGATCCCGATCCTCTACCATCTGTTCGAGGTGGCCGAGACTGTGATCGTCGGGACACCGCGCATGGAAGACGCCTATGCCATTTTCACTGACCGTCTGCTACCTGCCATCCGGGCCAACCCGGCATGGGCCGCTCTGCTACCGTCAGAGGGCGCTGGCAGCCGTGGCGGACGGTTCCATGCGATTCGGTTTCGCAACGGGGCCATCCTCCGGTTCATGTCCGGGGCAGGCCGGGACGAAGAGCGCAGCTCGCACACGGCCCGCGTGGTTGTCTTGACGGAGGTGGACAAGTTTGACGAGGCCGGCACGACCTCGCGCGAGGCAGACCCGATCAGCCAGATCGAGGCGCGTACCCGGGCGTTCGGCGGGCGGGCTCGGGTGTTCGCGGAATGTACCATGTCCACGAAGGAAGGCCGCGTCTGGCGGGAGATCTCGGACCACGGTACCGACTCGCAACTGTGGCTTGCATGCCCGCACTGCGGGCGGTGGGCGGCGCCCGAGCGCGAGCAGTTCACCGGGTGGCAGGGTTGCGAGGATGTGAACGCCGCGCGCGACCACGGCGCCTATACCTGCGGCGAGTGTGGGGCGGCGTGGTCGGAGGCAGATCGACGCGCTGCGCTCGAGCGTCCGGTCATGGTCGCGGCAGGGCAGACGGTGACGGCGGGGCTGGTGACCGGAGAGCCGCGGCGCACCAACACATTCGGGGTGCGGTGGAACTCGCTGCACTCGGCCATGACGGATCAGGCCGACATCGCCGAGGACGAATGGCGCGCCCAACAGCTCGACGATGAGGCCAGCAAGAAGCGCCTCGCCCAGTTCGTCTGGGGCTTGCCCTACGAGGCGGAGAAGGAACAGACGCTTGACATTACCGAGCAGACCATGTACCGGCGCATCACTGATCGCGCCCGCGGGATTGTCCCGGCCAATACCGAGAAGGTGACCGTCTTCGTGGACTTGGGCTTGTACCGCTGTTGGTGGTCTGCGTGGGCCTGGTCTGAAGGCATGCGGGGCCATTGCCTGGACTATGGATGCCTGTTGGTCGAGCATGGTGCCCGGTCGGAGGACGCCGCGATCCTAGCGGCCCTGCGCGAGTTCAGGGACGATATCCTGACCCCGGGCTGGGCCAACTCTGAGGGCGTGCGGCGCGGGGCGGATATGGTGCTCGTCGACCGCAACTGGAAGCCCGAGGTAGTGTCGGTGTTCTGCCGGGAAAGCGGCCCGGGCTACATGGGCGCGCATGGCCGCGGGGCGGTGCGCGGCCTCAAGTCGTGGACGGAGCCGAACCCGACCAAGGCCAAGCTGATCGGTGAGGGCTGGTATGTGACGCCGAGCTCGCGGGGCGGGTGCGTGGTCCTCATGGATGGCGATCGGTGGAAGGGCCGCGTACATGCTGGCTTCGTGGCGGCCGAGGGTGCGCCTGGATCGCTGACGCTCTACAAGGGCCAGCCGCGGGAACACAGCACGTTTTGCCGGCACATCCTCGCCGAGCACCAGATAGAGGAGTGGGAACCAGGGAAGGGGCCGATCGTGCGCTGGCACCAGAGCAGCCGCTCGAATCACTACCTCGATACCGCGTACGGGGCAATGGTCGCGGCGTCGATCTGCGGCATGCGGCTTGTGGTGCCGGCCAAGGTTCCGCGGCGACCGAAGCTCGGGGGCGGGTATCAACACCAGAATGGACCATACCAGAGATCCGCCGCGGGCGGCGGGTGGAGGATAGGACGGTGAGCGAAGATAAAACAATGGACATCGGAGAGATCGATCGGCTCGCAGAAGAGATGGCAATGGATCATGGTGTCGTGTCGATCCGCAACGTCATGTCTCGGTGCGGCTGTTCGGAGCTTGATGCCCAACGTATTCTGACTCAGATGTTTGCTCTGCTGCGGCTGACGGTTGTCATGTTGCGGCAACGATCCGTAGAGGTGATGGCATGAGCGGCAAACGAAGACGGCACCAGCGAGCTCCAGACCCGATCCCCGATCTCGAGACACAGGAGCCCGAGGTCAGGTGGCAGGAGATCGGCGTCACCGTCCGGGTCGGGGACATGTGGCCCAAGGACGTGCCGTTGCCAGACGTCTACCTACGCCAGCGGCCGATGCCCTGCCCTGAGTGCATGGCCGTCTTCGCCCCGGGGGATGGGCGCGCGGCGGTGCTGGTGTCGAGCCGCACCTCGATTGTCTATATGCGGTGCAAAGTATGCGGGCACAGGTGGAAGCTGCCGGTGAGGGAGATTTGACCCGGATCCAGATCTGTAATCCGCCGACACCTATCACTTGCCTGATGCCGTACGCTGTGGGTTGAGCCCCTAGCAGACGGCCCCATCCTTGACTACCTCGGTAACCGAAGCCAATTTCCGCACGGCGTGCGGCGAAGTCTACGACGCGATCGCGTCGGAGTCCTGGGCCAGCGCCCACAAGTGGGCAGCCAAGGCCGAGGCCATGAACGCCGGCCTCGATCTCCAGCTCGCCGACGAACGCGCATCCAAGGCCCGGCGCGAGACGTTGCGCGGTCTGCGCGACGCCATCGACGCGGCAGAGAAGGCGGTGAGCAAGTACAGCAACACCGCCGGCCGATTCGTCACTACGCGGGTGCAATTTTGAGCTGGCCCACCAAGCTCGCCGACGGCGTGGTCGGCCTGTTTTCGCCGCGCCGTGCGGCGCTCCGCAAGGTCTGGCGTGATCCAGAGACTCAACGTATTTACTCGGCCATGCTCCGCGCCCGTAGCTACCGCGCGGCGTCCAGCAGCCCGCAGAAGTGGCTCCAGAACGAGAGCGCCCCGGACTCTGACGCCAGCGACTTGGCCGCCATGCGCAAGCGTTCCGCCGAGCTTGAGCGGGATGACTCGATCGCGTGCGGCCTGGTCAAGACGTTCACCGACAACGTCATCGGCAGCCGCGGCCTTGAGCCGCAGGTGCGGACGCAGGACCGCACCTTGAACGACGCGATTGAATCGGTCTGGCATGAGCGCGCCGGCCAGCTCCACCCGGTCGATCAGCTGACCTATGGCCAGGCCCAGCGCCTCAAGTTCCGACGCGCCCTGGTTGACGGCGACGTGCTAGTGGTAGCCAGCTCAGACCCGGGCGAGCCGATCTCCTTCGAGATCGTGGAAGCCCCGCGGATCCAGACGCCGGCCGGCAAGATCAACGACCCGAGTATTGTATCCGGTGTCGAGCGTGACGCCCGGAAGCGGCCTATCGCCTACCACGTCGGCGACTACGGCGGCGAGTATGGCGGCGGCGGCAAGCCAGTCCGCGTGGAAGCCGAGCGCGCCCACATGCTACGGCATGTCCTGCGTTCTGGCCAGAGTCGCGGCGTTAGCTACTTCCACGCCGTGCTACAGGACATCCGCGACCTTGACCTTCTGTTGGTCGCGTCGCTCAAGCGTACTCAGATTGCGGCATGTCTGGCCCTGTTCATCGAGTCGGAGCTGCCGATCACTGATCTCACCGAGGCCACCGAACAGACCTACGGGTACAAGCTCGACCAGGCCATCGAGCCCGGCATGATTTTCAAGCTCTTCCCCGGCGAGAAGGTTTCCTCGCTGCTCCCCAATTTCCCGGTGCCGGAGCTTGTCCCGTTCACCGTGGCCATTGCACGGCGGATCGGGGTGGCGCTTGGCGTGTCGTGGCAAACGTTGCTCAGGGACTTTAGCCAGTCCAACTATAGCTCCGCGCGCACAACCTTGCTCGACGATCGGCGCACCTTCCAGGCCCTACAGGAATGGTTTATCCCGCTGCTCGATTGGGAATGGGCGCAGGTCATGGCAGATGCCCGGCTGCGGGGTGATCCGCGGCTGGCCAATGTCGATGACGCTGCGATCCGGTCTGTGCGCTGGGTAGCGCAGGGGTGGCAGTGGGTCGATCCGCAGAAGGAAGCGCTAGCGATCCAGCTCGAGCTCCAGCTGGGCACCACGACCTTGCGCGATGTGTGTCAATCCATGGGCAAGGATTGGGAGCAGATCACAAGCCAGCGAGTGGAAGAGGCCGCGTTGCTGAAGCAGATGCGCCTTGAAGCCGGGCTCAAGCCGTCAGATATGCTGGGCTTTGCCGGTCAACGATTGACCGCGCGGGCGACCGTGGGCGAAGAGGTGCCGGAGCTGGAAATGGAAGAGGGCTGGGAACAAGTGCAGGACCGGCGCCAGACACGCGAGCAGCGATTCCGGCAGCAGCGCGACAAGCTCGGCCTGCCGCCCAGGTACACGCTGGACGAATGGCGGTACGCGGTGACGACCCGTGGCCAGATCGAGGCTGAGGAAGAACTTAGCCCTGAGGAACCAGCAGACCCGGACGAGGCGGCCGATTTCGCCACGTCGGAGACAGACGACGAGGAACCCGCCAATGAAGACTGAGCTTTGTTATCGATCGTTCGCGGACGCCGAGATCGAGCCACACGAGAGGGCCATAGACGAAGAGAAGAGGACGGCTCGATTCGTGGCGGCCACAGAGCGCGGCGTTCCGACCGGCGAGCTCGGCGTTGAGGTGTTGCGGATCTCCGGGGCCAAGCTCGGGCGCTACGAGAAGAACCCTGTCGTGCTCGACAGCCATGGCCGCGACGGCGTGGAGTCTGTGATCGGGCGCGCGACCCTGACACCAGCGGGCAAGAAGCTGCTGGCCAATGTCGAGTTCGCCTCGACGCCCCGGGCCGAGGCCGCTTGGCAGCTTGTCCGCGGCGGCTTCGTGCGCGGCCTGTCCGTCGGGTGGCGCCCGACCAACCAGAAGAAACTGATCCGCCTCGCCGCTGGCGAGACGGACGGCGAAGGGCCGGACCTGGTGAAGGGGCCGGCGGTGGTCGTCCGGGAATGGGAGCTGGTCGAGATCAGCGTTGTCCCGGTCCCGGCCGACGAAGACGCGCTTCGGCGCTCGTTCTATGGAGGACTGTTTGTGGACGAAACCAAGCAAGAGGAGGCCACGGTGGTAGAGACCACGACCACGCAGACCTCCGTCGAGAACGCCGAGGAAGTGCGCGTCAGAGCCGAGCAGGCCCGCCGCGACATGATCCTGGCGATTGCTCCCCAATCGTTGCGCGTCCTGGCCGAGTGCCTGGTCCTGCGCGGCGCGACTGTGGACGAGGCACGGGCCGAGCTGTTGAAGGCGCATGAAGCCAAGCTGGCGCCCGTCGGAACCCCCGAACCCAAGGTCATGGCCGACACCGGCGAGCGCCTCCGCGCGATCTCGGATGCCGAGTTCTTGACCGTTCTGTGTGGAGGCTGAGACATGGCCAGTGGAGCCAAGTTCGTACGAAATTTGATTTGCCCGGACAAGGTCACGCCGACCCCGTTTATGGGCAAGTTCGGGGCGCCGGGTACGGCCATCGCCGTGGGCGACATCCTCGAGATGACCGGCAACACCAATACCGAGTTCGTCCCCCTCGACTCGGATTACGACATGAGCGCGAACGGCGGCGACGTGGCCATCGCGGCCTGCGATGTCAAGTCTGGCGACCGGGCCGGCTACTACCCGATCTGGTTGATTACCGAAGGCGACGTGTGGGAAGTGGACCTGGCCGCGGCCGGGGCCAACGCCTATGCGGCGAGCCTCTACTACAGCGCCAAGAACACGCTGACGACCTCTGGCACCCATATCGTCGGCGTTGTCAGCGACATTCGCAACGTCCCCGAACAGGGCCATCTGAGCGTGGACGGCAGCCCGGATGCGGGCACGACGTTCCGCACGATCAGTCGTGTCGGTGTGACCTTCCAGCGTTCCAACATCTACGCCGCGCGTTTCATCACGGCCTGATAGGCCAACAGAAAGGAGCATACTGTGGACGAGAAGAAAACTACCGCTCCGGTCTGGGCCTCGGGCGTGCGCGTGCACGGAACCGGCCTCAGTCTGGACAGCCTGCGCAGCCTGATGCGCGAGAACCCGCGCGACGGCTTTGCGAGGGCCAAGGATCTGATCGACAAGGGCGAGTTTACCTGGGCGCGCGTGCGCGATCTGCGCGGCCTGTACGACTCGCTCTGGGGAATGCAGATCGAGCACCGTGTGCCGATTGCCGGGCGCGAGCGCGCGATCACCTCGGCGGCCTTCCCGCTGCTCTGCGGTGAGCTCTCGGTATCTGGGATCAACGCGGCCTACATGGCGATCCCTGACCCGACTGCCGGCCTGGTGACCGAGTTCGAGGACAACAAAAAGTACTCGCACATTGCCGAGCTGCGGCCTGACAGCCCGGGCACTGAGGGCGTGGCCGAGGGTGATGCCTATCCGCTCGTGTCGGCCAATGAGAGGCGGTACACGATCGGGCACTTCAACGATGGTCTTCGCATGGCCGTCACCACGCAGATGATCGAGGAAAACGATATCGCGGGGATCGTGGGCCAGCTCAATTTCATCGGCGAGACGCTCGCCAAGCGCAAGGCCAAGCGCACCATCCGCCGGCTGACGGACCATGACGGCTCGAAGGCCTCGCCGGCCCCGATCTATGCCCTCACCCTGAATGGCACCGGCACCGCGCTGTACAGCGCGACGGCCAACACGCCCGGCGTCGAGGTGCCGTCGGGTAACCGCGTGAACAACAATGCGCTGGTTGATGAGACCGACCTGTCGAATGCCCGGATCCGGTTGACCACGTTCATCGATTCGGAAGGTTTCCCGACCGCGGCCGATGTGTCGAGCATGGTCTTGCTCGTGCCCGAGGCCTTGAGCGCCGTGGCGCAGAAGATCCTGGGTAGCGAGCTGATCCCGGGCGAAGTGAACGCCATGAACCCCTGGGGCCCGCGTGGCGCCTATCGGCCCACTCTGATTGCGACCCGGTACCTCGACCAGCTCTCGACCTCGGCCTGGTATCTGGGCGACTTCAGGCGGCAGTTCCGCCGGAAGATCAAGCGCCGGCTCGTGAACTACACGCTGGGCGCCGAGGGTCAAGCGTACCTGGAGCGCGACATCGCCTTCCAGGCCCGCGCGTCCGAAGACTGCGAAGTCGGCGCCATCAGCTTCAACCAGGTGGTCCAGTGCCTGTCCGGCACCACGGCCCCCGCTGACGAGTAGGAGGCCGGCCAATGACGAGCGGACGGGACGAAGGGAAGCTCTACGAGCAGTACCGCGCCGGCTTGGCTCTGGCCTGGCCGGACGGTCACGTCATCTTCGTCTCCAGCACCAACGGCAACGACGGGAACGACGGCGAGTATCCTTGGCGCGCGCTGAAGACTCTGGCGCGTGCCGAGGCCGTTGCCACGGCTGGAGACACGATTATCCTGGAGCCGGGCGGATCCGAGACCTTGACGGCTGGGATCACGCTCAATGTGGATCATGTCAAGATCGTCTGCCCCGTGGCCAATCCGCGCCAGGGCTACAAGCTGACCGGGTCTGGAGCGCTGGACCTTCTGGCGATCAGCTCCGACGATTGCCATGTCGAGGGCCTGTGGTTCTACCCGTCGGCCGGCACGACTCACAGCGCGGCTGGGATCCAGCTCGCGGCGGGGGCCGATCGGGCTGTGATCAAGAACTGCCTCTTCGACAACACCGCCATCACCACGACCTACCAGGGTTGGGGCGTTGAGCTGGTCGGCGCGGTCGTGGACACGGTCATCGACGGGTGCGAGTTCCGCGATTGCATGTACGGTGTGACTTGGTTGACCGGGACAAGCGACACCGTGATGCGGACCAAGATCAAGGATTGTCTGTTCTATGTCGGGCAAACCGCGGCCTTCGGTGTTGGGTCTCAGATCACGGGATCCGGCGCGATCCAGGGCGTCGTCCTGGACGGTTGCTCGTTCGTGGAGGCCAAGGGTTCTGGCGCGGCTGCGGCTGCTGCCTGGAACGGCTCGACTGGCGCCGACGCGACCCGTGGCCCTATCCTGTTCGAAGCCGGTGTCGATCAGTTCCTCGTGCAGAACTGCCGGGCGTATACGGCGCTGGCACAGGCGTTCTCGACCTTGAACGCGATCAACGCGGGCGCGGCCGGCGACTTGGTGAATTGCGCCTCCGGCGTGGGCTCTGACACGACGGCGGCGGTGGATAGCGTGGGCGTGGTGGCCAGCGGCGGGATGTCGGCGGCTGTCAGTGCGGCGTCTGGGGTGGCGTCTCTCGGGACCAGCAACAGCACGGCGAACAGCTCTACCCTGTCTGTGGCGACCTCGGCCTATTCCGGGATTGTCAGCCTGGCGACGAGCAATAGTGGAGCCCACAGCTCTACCCTGTCCGTGGCGACCTCGGCCATGTCCGGGATCGTCAGCCTCGCAACCTCGAACGCCCTGTCGCATAGCTCTTCGCTGTCGGCGGTTGTCTCGACGGGGTCGGGCGTGGTGAGCTTGGCTGCCTCGAATACTCTATCGCACAGCTCCACCCTCAGCGCGGTGGCGTCTGCGGGCTCTGGTGTGGTGAGTCTCGCGACCTCGAATGCCCTATCACATTCGTCCTCGTTGAGCGCGGTTGTCAGCCTGGCCACGAGCAACGCCCTGAGTCACAGCTCTAGCCTGAGTGCGGTTGTCTCGACGGGGTCGGGTGTGGTGAGCTTGGCGGCGTCGAATACTCTATCGCATAGCTCTAGCCTTAGCGCGATCGTTTCGACGGGGTCGGGCATCGTGTCCTATGCCGCCAGCGGCAGCGCGGCGCACAGTTCTACCCTGAGCGTGGCCACCTCTGCCATGTCCGGGATCGTCAGCATGGCTACGAGCACTAGCGTTGCCTTCTCGGCGAGCTTGGTCCAGCAGACCAAGGCCGGGCGCTGGGTCGCGGTTAAGGATACCATGGCTGATACCGACATGGGGAACAACGCGCAGCAAGCCCAGGGTGCCTTCGCCACGGCCACAGGCGGGGATGTGATGATCGAGGAGATCATCTTCCAGAAGGACGGGACGGCCTTGGACGGTTGCACGAACATCGAGGTAACGTGCGACAACGTCAACGGGCCGACCGGCGCCACCAACTTGATGGCGAACGTCAAGGCAGGGCTTGCCGCGAATCTGAAGCTCCTGGCCACGGCGGGCGGGGTGACAGCCTTCACGCGGATGGTTCTCGAGTCTGGCAAGAAGCTCTATGCGCAGGGCAACGACGGGGCGCCGACCGATGCCGGGGCAACGGTCATCTATACCTACGGTATGGCCATGACCGATGGCGCGTATCTGGCCTAGTAGCGGGCACCGGTGGCGGGGTTCGATTCCCCGGCCCGCTGTTGTTCTGTGGCGTCTAACACAGGAGGGTAGAGGGCATGACGGATCAACAGTTCGCAACGTTCCTCGATTGGTGCGCGTCCAGCCGGTTCATCGACTTCGGCCACCAAATCAAGATGGCCGAACTCCTGGTCAAAGGCGGGCATTGGGACGTGTCGCTCAAGAGCGCGCCGTCTCAGATGCTCCTTCGCCAAGCAGATGGGACGTTCACTCATCGAGACTCAGAGGCTTGCAGGGCAGCCGCCGCGGCCGGGGTGCGGAAAATATGAAGGTCATCCATTGGGCGCCGTTCGCGCCGTTCCGCTGCGGCCTGTACGAGGCCGCCCGAGACATGGCCCACGCGGACGCGATCGCGGGCCATGACGTGAAGTTCTGCGACCTCGGCGTCCCCGAGGGCCGAGACAAGCCACGGCCCCAGGGCGACCCAGAGCAGCTCGGGGGCAAGATCGACGACCGCGCGGGTTGGCAGCTGGTGACGAGCGGCTGGGCCTGTAGCCATGACGCGGACTTGTGGATCTGCCACGACGGTATCCCAAGCTGGGTCAGCGAGCGCAACCTTGTTCCGCAGCTCTGGATCGTACACGGTAGGCCGATCTACTCATGGAGGCTCGAAGTGTTCGGTGGTTGGCCAGGCGCGTTCTCACTGCATACGGATCTGGCCCTACGCCGCCGCACGTTCGGCTTCGTCACAATGTGGCCAGAGCTCGTTCCGGTCTGGAGCTCTATGAGTGCCGGCAAGCTCCGGTGCATTGACCATCCATGTCTGGACTTGGCGCGCTACAGCCACGACGGGCCGAAGTACGAGATCAAGAAGGAGTCCCGCGGCGAGTTGAACATCCTGATCTGTGATACCGAGCGGGAAGACATCGGTTGTCTGGAGGTTGCTACCGCCGCCCTTGAGGCCGCGCGCTCGGCGCCCGGGCGGGTCAAGGTGCATTTCTGGGCGATCGAGGAAAAACATGGGCCGGCCTGGCAACCCATGTTCCAGCTGCTGCGGCAGTGCAACGGGCTCGGCGAGATCCATGGGCGCGAGCCAGACATCGAGAAGGTGTTCCGCGCCATGGACGTGATGGCCAGCCCTCACCGGATCGGCACGCGCACGCTTCTCGAGGCGCTGGCCTGCGGCCTCGAGGTGGTGTCCGATACCGAGTGCAGGTATACGCGATACCAGGCCGACCCGAGGCACACGGCGGACTATACCGCCGAGCTGTTGCGGGCCATGGATCAGCGCCGGTCGCCGGAAGAGATGCGCCGCCCGTTGGAGCCCTGCGGCCTTGGCCCGTTCGGGGCGCGCATGAGCAAGATCTACGACGCGGTGTTGCACCGGGAGGCGACACATGCCGTATAGCGACAACACCGCGCACCCGGCATTTGTGGCCGCTCTCAAGGGAATGGTTGACCCAGGCGCCGCGCATACTTTTTTGGACTGCGGCGTAGGCGCCGGCTGGACGGCGGTACTGATCCGGCAGGCGTGCCCCGAGGCACGGATCACAGGGCTTGAGATCTACGCGCCGTATGTCCTGGACACCGCCAAGCGGGCCGAGGTCGAGGCAGAGTGTGGTCTATACCATCATCTGTACGAGTCGATGATCGTCGGCCGGTTGGGCGACTTCCGGGCGTTCCTGCCGGAGCAGGCCAGCGGGTCATTCGACTTCGTGGTGTTCGGGGACAGCTTGGAGCACGTCGCCCGGTCCGAGGGTGAGGAGGCGCTAGCCGCTGCGCAGGCCGTTGCCCGGCGGGCGGTCGTGGCCGTGGTCCCGTCAGTGCGGCGGATCGAGGGCCAAGACTACGCGTTGACTCAGGGCACTGCATTCGGGAACCAGCACGAGGCACACCTGGCGCACTGGTGGCCGAAGCAGCTGGAGGCGCTTGGCGGGCGGGCGGCCGGCCATGGGCAGTTTGCGACCGTCTATGTGTGGGAGAATCAACGCGCGGTGGTCTACCGGTAGGACGGGGGCTTCATGCGCCCCAGATAGCCGGTTCGATTCCGGCCCGCGCAATAGGAGATCGGCCCCATGATTTGTCTCGATTTCGACGGCGTCATTCATGACTACGCGGCGTCTAGCCGGGCCGATATTCCGGACGGGCCGCCGATCCACGGCGCAATCGAGGCGCTGAAGGAGATCGGCGAGTTCATTGTCTGGACCTCGCGGCCCGAGAGCCAGGCTGACGGCGTGCGAGCGTGGCTGATGTCGCGTGGTCTCGCGGCCACTGTGTCAGCTTGCAAGCCCACGGCGCTAGTGTACGTTGACGACCGCGCTCTACGATTTTCCGGGTCATGGGAAGAAACTAAGCGCGCGCTGGCCAGCCCGGCCATGCTGCGGCCCTGGTGGTCGAAGCCGTTGCGAAAGTTCGTGCGGTTCGTTACGCCGCGGAGGCTGTGATGGACCCGCGTCAGCTACTGCTCCAGATCCGCACCCTGATGCGCGCGCTCGTCTGGACGGGCACGAGCACGAAGGTGTTCGGCTCTGACGGCAGCCAGTTCGACGTGGGGCAGTGGTATGCGCTCCTGATCCTCGGCCAGGCTGCCAGCGCGGCGGACTATATCGCGGGCGCGGCGTGGCTCGGCAAGGCCGATTACGACACTGATGACCCGCAGCTGTGCGAGCAGGAGCTTCTGATTCGGATCGTGGCCATCCACGCGCTGAACGAGACCTCGGACCCTGGAATAGAGCTCCCGTTGGTAGCGTGGCGCACTACGAGCCGACAGCCCGGCTTGCTCCAGGTCCAGCAAGAGGTGATGCGCGCGATCAGGTATCTCGGTATCGACGACGCGATCAACATCCAGCTCCTGGCCACGGCCGATGACGAGCTGGAGCTTGTGCCGGGCGGCTATGCCCGGACCTTGAAATTCCAGGTCTGGTGCAATAGCCTACCCTACTACCCGCCATGCCGCACGCTGAACGCGACGGCGGCCGGGTCGGGGAATGTCTCCCTGACCTGGGTGCTCCCGCAGGGCACGCGGTACGACCGGGTGGGCCTCGTGCTCAGGTACGCCGCGGGCTCAACTGCTCCGACGAGTGCAACCGCAGGGACAAGTGGCGGCGTGCTCACGATCAACCAGGCCTCGGCCACGGTGGCAACCGGCGCCGGGGCGTTTGCGTTCGCGATCTTCGCTTCGTATGACGACGATTGGCCTCTCGACGGAACGGCTGATTCCTACTCGGCATCGGCCACAGACACGGTGACGGCAACATGACGGCTTCAGCGGCAGAGTGTAGGACACAGATCAATAATGCGGTCGCAATCTTCCATGCGATTTACACGGCGATCGAGTCGGGGACAAGCCTGGTTGGCCTGGTGGACAGCTACGTCCAGGCTCTCGAGACGGCAACGCCCGGGATCGCGGCGCAATTCCCTTCGAGCATGCGCTCGAATCTGGCCGCGCTGATCTCGCCGAGCGTGGTTGCGGCGGCGTTCGCGCCGCATCTCGAGGACTACGCGGCTGTCCTGGCGGTCCCGTACGAAGGCCCGGAGGCGTTCATCGGTAGACTCTACAGATACATGTACGACAACTCTGAGGACGTGAATGGGCGCGGGATCAGCTTCGGCACGCCGGCGGCTGCGTCGGCCAATGTCGGGACCGGGACGATGTACCGCGTGACCACGGATGCCTATGGGTTCCCGATCGAGAGCGGGATCCTGGCTACCGAGGCCTTCGAGGCGTACTGCGACGTTGACCAGCTCGGCACCTCGCGGCACGAAGAGAGCTTCACCCTCCGCGGCGGGCCGGCATCACCGGACGGGCTCGAACGGAAGGGCTCGGGGTTGGTGACCACGATCCGGTCATTGTCCTGTCGCGACAGCCTCCTCCAGAACGCGGGCTTCGCGGACGGGACTTCGGGATCAGACATCACTAGCTGGACGGTGGCAAGCGGGAGCGTGGCCAACACAGCTCTCGACACGACGAACGTGTACCGCGGGGCCGAGGGGATTACCGCGACCTCTCTACGCCTGAACACGTCCACCATCAGCCTGCAGCAGAAAATCCACACGATCGGGATCGACTTCGATCCCAGTGTACCATATATGTATAGGATCGCGTGGAATCGCTCGGTAGGCACGGGCGCTGGAACTCTAGCTATCGCGCTCGGCAGCAAGAGCAACAGCGTGGTGGCATCGGCTCAATCCGGGTGGCAGCTCCTGCTCGTTGTCGCGACGCCCGGCCAGAACAACTGGTCCAGGAACTTCTACGAGGACGACCTCGACATCACGATTACTTGGACATACACGTCAGGCTACGTCCTGATCGCAGACGCGATCCTAGCCCCGTTCCAGCGACTCGGGAATGGGTCGTTCGCGCAAGTCATCGGTGGGGCCACGCCATTCGCCGTCGGCGACAAGTTCACCTGGACGGACACGATTGCCAGCGATTCCAAGGTCCAATTCTGGCTTCAGCGCGGCTTCCCTGGCCTGTACTTGCCGAGCCAGAGCGATGCTTCTGAGACCTGGACCGACCCATCATGAGGTGACGCCATGGCGCGACGATCGAAGAAGGTGCGGCCGATCACGGACATGTTCAACGATCAGATCTCGGATTTGTCGCCGATCACGCAGCAGATCGCGGACGCCATCGTGGCGGCGCACTCCAAGGATCTGTGGCCCAGCTCCAAGCTCGTCGGGAAAGGGTTGAAAAAAAAGGTCAAGGTTACCCGGGTGATGAAAAAGCACAAGGTCGCCTACCCCAACCCGCAGCTGTTGCGATTGACGGCAGAGGACATACAGATAGCGGTCGATCTATTGACGGAGCACGTCAGTGAGTAGCGCCAATGCGGCCCGCATGGTGTTCAACGGGGGAACGATCATCATCACCCCGACCAACCTGTCGGCGGCGTCGCCGTATGGCGGCACCGTGCTGGGCTCGTGCAAGGAGAACATACTACGGCGTACCGAGCGGAGCTTCGTGGTGTCGTGCCCGGCCGACTTCGGGGCGGGGCAGCCGGTCGAGCGGATCAGGCTCGGTACGGCGTGGGCAATGACAGCCAGTTTCCGCACCTGGGACAACGACCAGGTCTCGACGCTGTTCCCGCTTACTGCCACGGGATCCAGCGGGCTCAAGTATGTGGCCGAGTTGGGCTCGACATACGCCGGCGACAAGGGCACCGCTCGGGCGGTCAAGGTACTCTATGCGCCCGACAACCCGAAGGCGCACCCGGCCATTCTATTCCTCTCGGCGATCCCGGTCCTGGCCGATGACGCCGAAATCAAGCTAGACTACATCGACGAGATGATGCTTCCGGGCGTGTTCCTGGCGTTGCCGGCGTCGAGCGGGAACTCAGTACAGATGGGCCTGTTGGAGGATTTGACGCTGTGACCGAGACCGCAGACGACATCATGGTTCTGGCCGCCCGTAGCGGGCTGGTGCGGCTCAGCCTCAACGATTGGCTGGAGTTGCGCCCTGACCAGCGCGCGCGACTCGCGGAACTCGGAGAGCAGGCACAGATCGGGCGTACTGTCGCGGCGCTGGCTGCGTGCCTGCAGGCCATACTCGCGCCCGCGCCCGCGCACGGGATGACTCGAGAGCAGAGGATAGCGGCCATGGATCGGCGGCTAGAGGAGGCGTTGAGCCATGGCTAAGGGCGGCGGCGGCAGCAAGCGGGCCGAAATCCTGCTCAATTTCAACACGGATTACGCACGGCGTCAACTGCGCGAGTTGGACGGAGACGTGTCGAAGCTGCAGAAGGCAGCGGGCGGCGGACCTGGGGGGAAAGGCGGAGCGGCGGAAAAAGAGAAGCCCGGATTTCTGTCTGGCGTTGGCCAGACCGCGCTAGGATTCGCCACGGGCACGGCCATGAGCTACGCGACACAGGGCATCACAGACGCCTTGCCTGGTGCCTTCGCCGGGGCCATGGATAAGGTGGTCGAGCTAATCAAGCGCGGGCTCGAAGCATTGGGCGTCGATGTGAATGCCGTCAACGCCTGGCAGCTGGCCAAGGAGATGGTGGGCGAGCAAGAGGGTAAGCGCCGGGCTGCTGGCCTTGAGCCTATGACGGATCAGAGGATGTATGATATCATGTTTGCGATCAAGACAATCCTCGAACGCCAGGAAGCGGGCCAGAGAGCAGCACAGACAATCTACGAGCAGAGGTATGTTGTCCCTCCAACGCCAGCAAGCGAGCTAGGATTGGGCCGATGACCGATGTAACCCAGAAGGTCACGATTACCTATGCCGGCGTCACGATCGGTGCCAACAGCGCTAGCTACCGCGTGGCCGGGGAACTGCTGTACGATGCCAGCTACGAGGTTGGCCGGTTCGAGACGCAGGTGCTAGTCTACGGATCGACGCACGCCAACCTGGCCAGCGCCGAGGCGGCCTTGCGCACGGCATTTCAGACGCCGCGCGGCGACTTGGTCGTGTCGATCAATTCGAGTACATTCCTGACCTGGAGCCAATCCAGCAACACCGGGATCAATGCCAGGCCGAGGTGCGAAGATCGCGGCGACGGGCAAAGCCCGCTGACTCGCGTCTACCGGATCGTCGTGGAATGCGATCTCCCGGCGTCCCTGTCCGGTGTCTCCGGCCGGCAGTCCGGGTCAGTGCGAGTACGGTACAGCGCGAGCCGCGTCCTAGAGGCCACGCTCTCGGCGGTCTACACGGCCTTGACGACCAACAGCGCAACAGCCCAGTATGCCGCGGCCATGAGCACATGGGCGGCGGCGGTGCAAAGTGCGCTCGGTATAACGGCCTGGGAGCTTGTGGATGAGGACTACTCGTTCGACGATGTCAACAAGAAGCTGACGGCCACGCACAGATACGCCGAGGTCTGGGCCAACCAATCCATCGGCACCCTGAACAACACCTCGATCGTTGACCCGCTCCTGCAGATCCGGGTCACGATCACATCCCCGGACGATTATGACGGCGCCAAGGTCAACCGTCTGCAGGAGGTGACAGCAGACTTTTCCTGTGCCGTCAATCGGACCGTGACCACGAACATGTCCACGCTCTGGACAGGCACGGTACGCCCGCACATAATCTCCCAGGCCTTCGCCGCGTTCGGCAGCAGCTCGAAGGCGGCGCTGATCAGTCAGAGCCCGTTGAAAGAGGTCTACACTAACCGGCTATCGGCGAGCCTGACGTTCCTCGTGCTCGGCGGCGGAAACCTGCTCGAGCAGAGCTGGCAGCAGACCACAGAATGCCGGACGGGGAAGGTTGGTTGCCCGGTGTGGTCCAGGGATCCGCTCTCGAAGGTCGTGTTCCAAGGCCCTGCGAGCATTGTGCAGACCCAGAGATGGCGCCGGGTGTCACTCGTCGAGAGCGGCAGCTCGATGGGCGGATTCTCCGCGGGCGGCCTCAGTCAGTACATGCCGGGTGGCGGGTCTGGCGCGTTCAACAATTTCGCCGGGACGGTAGGTACCACAGCCGGGAAGGGCTTCGGGACCGGGTGGCGCGTGGTCAGGCGCCCAACTGTGATCGGCCAGCTCAACTATCGGTTGAGCAAGGTGGAGGTCGAAATCGAGTACACCTCGGAGCTCTACGTTCAGCCGTCGGCCGGGGGCTTCGTCGCGGGCACCGCCTCGCAGATCCCGGCGATCCCTGACCCGAGTCTGGCGCCGGGTGCGCAGCTCGCGGCGACGATGCCAGTCCCGATCCCGGGTGGCCCATGAGCGCGTCGCTGGCCGGGCAACCGCTCCTGGCCGATCAGGCCATCAGCTGGGCGATCAAGGAAGGTATCGCCCCGCAGACGGCGACATTCCGGCTCGCATTCGATGACGCCGCGCGGGCGTGGAAGGCCGGCCGCGGGCTGACGCCGGTGTCTCTCGTGGTCGGCGGTGCCAAGTATGACAACCTTCTGATCATTCGTCGCGAACCGACAGAGGATCCGCGGATCGGGGCGCTTCTCGTTGCCGACCTGCGGTTCCTCTGGCCTTGGGTGCGGTTCGGGCCGAAAGCGTACAACAAGACCCGGAAGTCAGGAGACAGGCGGTATTTCGGCTCAACCGACGAGATCGGGAACCGCGACACAACGTCAGTGGCTGATGACATAGACTACATTGCCCACACCACGAAGTATGGATTGGGGCCTGCAGGCGGCGGGGTCGTGCCCTGGGACGCGCGGAGCGTCCTGATTGACGTGTTGACCGCCGTCAAGGATGACCTGGCCTATCGGATTGCCTACAACCTCAGCGCGCCCGGTACGGGCGGCGTGGGCTCGATGCCGATTCGTGACCTGATCATTGCGGGCAACGGTGCTCAAGCGATCCAGCAGGCTCTATCCCACATGCCGACCGTGGCCGTAATTGTGACCGCGGACGGGAACGTCCGGGTCAAGCCGCGGCTCGACGGGCGCGAGGTCGAGGCGATCGACAGCGGCCCGGCGATGGTTGTCGGCCCGGAGCTCCCAACCTGGATCGACCGGCGCAACATGCGCCCGCAGGCCATCGACGTGCTGTTCACGCCAGAGGTAGAGCTGCGCTTCGACTTCGACGAAGCGGGCTCGATCGGGGCCAGCTCCAGCTACCGCCGCCTCGAGAACGTGTGCCAGGTGCGGCGGCCGTACATGACGATCGGGGGCGTTGAGCGGACGGCGGGGACCTGGGTGCTACTGACTGACTTCGTGACGGCGTTGGCCGCGTTGCCGCTGCCTGGCACGGCGCGCGCTCCAATCTCGATGGACGTGATCAAGGAGCGGTTCTGCGGCGGGATGCTGGAGCTCGAATATAGTGGCTCGGTAGGATCTGCTGTTGCCGCCGACCCGCTATGGATGGCCGACATCCGGGAGATCCAGAACAGCTTCCGGCAGAAATTCAGGATCGACAAGCGGTGGGTGGACCGGTTCTCTAAGTGGTCGGCAACCCGCGTGGCCACGCTCGACGAAGAGAGCGGTCGGCAGGGCAAGGCATTCTGGGCAGCGGACTACGCAGTCCGCTGGCCGCAAGACAGGCTGGCGCGGGGCTCGGGGCAGAATGACACCACGCATACCAACATCGCCGGGTACTCGGCCGACACCTCCGAGTGCTACGATTCCGCGGCCGAGCTCCAGATCCTAGATCAGGATGTGGGGATTTTCGGGGTCAAGTATATTGGCTCGACGTGGGGCCTCGCGGCGAAGGTCTACCCGTCGTCGCTGGCCAACCAGGTCGGGCGGTGCATGTCCTCCTACAACCTGGCCGACAACCCGATCGTCGAGTCATCCTTGCACCTGTCGAGCAACCAATGGGGTTGCACGATCTTCCGCGCGATCCCGTCCGAAGTCGGGAAGGACAGCCTCTACCGTGTGCGAGTGACGCCAGCTCAGGCGGCGGCCAAGCTCCCGGGCGTGGCGAGTTCGCGCATGGGCGCCTGCAACGGCCCGCTACTGGAGGTCTATGTCCAGCCAACGACCATGACCGCGCGATTCGGGTGGCTCGACGCCGGCAAGACGATGTCTGAATCTATCTTCGGCTGGCACGGCCCGGTGAGCTGGCCGGAAGACCACCTTGTGAACGGGGCGCAACTGCGAGACCTGGCCGTCTCGACCGCCGCGACCGAGTATGCACGGCTGATCGACGGGGTCGTGGGCGCCGCGGTGCATGCCGGGGTATCGGCCTATCGCGAGCCGCTGGGCCTCGCGAACGAGACACGGATCGTCCTTCAACCTGACGGGATTGTGACCACAACCCACAAGCACACGCCGGAAGGGCCGGGCATTGACTTTACCTATTTCCTGAACGAGGGCACCAGGCGGTTCCTGCGCCTACAGTTGGGGCCAGATCAATGACGTTCATTTCGGACCCGCAGAACCGTGGCATCGATCCCATGCAGTTCTTCGACCCGCGGACGCGGGTCAATATGGTGCCGGTCCCGCGCTGCGTGCGGGTTCTACTGCGGCATGACAACGGGGAATATGAAATCGAGCCGGAGAGCTACGGCCCGTATGCCTGCTGGGTCATGTGGCCGGCGGCGTCATCTACTGGATTCCCACTCTGGAGCCCGATCTTCCCCGCGGCGGTCGAAACCCCGCGCAACTACGACCAGATCAAGCGGGCGTCCAGGCCGACGCAATTCGCCGTAGATGCGATTTCGGCTGGGGATTTCAGCACAGCAGCCCACCTGCGGGCTGTTCTACCAGCCGTGCCGGACTGGGCAGGAACATTCCCCGCCATGTGGCCCGGCGTCATTACTGCCGGCACGGATCAATCATCTGCCCAGCACGAGATCTGGATGCCTGCCGGATACGGCCTGGTGAGCGTGGGCCAGGACGGCACCAACCCTGACTGCTCCACCCGGGTATTCGCCACCCGCCTCGAAGACCTGGACCCGGAGACCTGGGCCAGGATCTCGACGGCGTGGCGCGTGTGCCGTACCGGCTGGCCGCTGCGGCACCCAATCGCGCACCTCGCCTTACCCGTCTCGCTCGCGGGTGGCGTCAGTGGCGTTCTGTCAGATCCCACGAAGCGGCCGCCGCAACAGAATTTCGATCGGTACGGCCTAGCGTGGGAGCTCGGCCAGCCCAATGGTGGGCTGCTCGGGTTCGGGCTGTGCGTCCATGACGATCCAAACCCGGGAGGAACGATCGTCCGCGGCCAGGTGCCGCGGGTCTGGGGCACAGCTTCGGCCATGGCTGGTGGCCCGCTGGTGATCCCGCCAACGTGCTGCGTCCATGAGCTCGGGGCGACCGACGACGGCGAGCCGATCCGGGCGGTGCATCTGTCGTGTGATTCGATGTTCTGGTCCACTCAGGCCCACTGGGACCATCCATTGTACTTCGAGGACAAGTACATTGACCGGGTGAACGCTGAATCCGGCTCGCCTTGGATCGTCCGCCTGCAGCGCGGCGCACCAGACGGCAGCAGATCTCAGGCCGGTAAATTCGCCGGGCCTGGAACAGGTGTCACCGGACGATCGGGGAATGTCGGCCGCTGGGTCGTTCACCTCCCGATCGACGATGACGAGCTCGGGACGCCGAGCACACCGGGCGGGAAGATCATTCCCGCGCCAGGGGGCGGAACTCCTCTTCCAGGGTTCACCGTCCCCGGCACGCCGCCGACCACGTCGGGGACACGCCCACGGCCACCTGGTACGCCCAAGCTCCCGACGGACGCATGCGATCCCGATCTAGCGGTAGCGCGGGCCAATGGCACCCTGCAGCAGTCTAGCACCTCGGTTTCAACGGACCCGCTTGAAACCTATGTCGAGCCGGGGAAGGAGCCGGCCACGATTACGGGCGACCGGCGCCCGCGCCCGCTGCTCAGCACGCCCCGGGAGCTCGCAGTTCCTGCGCTCGTGCTCAGGGCGCAACCGGTGGTCGGCGTCGGTGCTGCCGGCGACCTGCGCAACCGGCAGGGATACTCGCAAGCCGATGTCGAGCGATACCGCCGCAACCCGATCCAGGCCCGGATCGAGGTGATCGGGAAGGAAGGCGGCGGCGGTCAATACACACGCACATCTGACGATACATACCAGAGGTACGCCGGGCGGCCGGGGCATTCTGACGGTGTTGTAGCGATCCTGCCCGGCAACGTGGGCGCCGAAGATCACGCGACAAACTACGCGCCGGCGGATCGGACGATCCCGGACGCCTCACTGGCCGTTCTCCCGGGGCACCGCGGGTATCAGATCGGGTATCCTGACCCGGCCAAGGGCCTCGTGCGCGATGGTTGGCGCAACGACGCCGACACGAGCCAGGTCATGCGCTGGCGTTCGCTAGATTCTGCCGGCGCCGCGACCGAGAAGATGCGCCTCTCGACGACGGCCCTGCGCCTCGCCTCGATCCCATTCGAAGCGGCAGAGGTCGCCACCCCGGCGACGCCCGACAGCGGCCATTCTCGTACCTACCCGAAGGCGGACGGCGCATGGTACGAGCTGGATGACGCCGGGTATGAGGTGCGTTCGGACAAGCGCGGCGTGGGCGCGCGCGTCGATAACCAGGCCGACTGGACCCTGAGTTATGATGAGACCACGCGTAAACTGACAGTCACCGCAACGGCCGCTGTGGCCTGGTACGACGGGCGCCGGGTGGCGCATACCTTCGCGGCGGTGGAATCTACCGCCCACGCGGCCACGACCGGGACGTACGTGTTTTATCTGCAGGCAGACGGCACTCTGGCCAACACCACTCGCGCGCTGTTCGATTGCCTTGGCAGCACAACCGCCCCGCTCGCGACGGCCTATTACAACGCTACCACGGCGAAGGGGTTCGCGTTCAATTGCCTGCACGAAGCGACCATGGACAGCCATGTCATGCTCGCCCTGCTGACCCGCGGGTCCGCCTACGTTTCGGGCGGCGTGATCTCGGGGGTCACGGTAGACACCGGTGGCTCGGCCGCGCAGCAGCTGGCGCTGACGGCGACCACGTTCGAGGGTGCTGGGTTGACGCACGCCAACAACGCCCTGGTGGCGGGAACCTACATGGTCGCCTACCGCTCGGGCGCGGACGTGAACGGGGAATGGTCGTGGGCTGCGACCGAGACCGAGCCGGCCTCGGATGACGGCACCAACGTCTATTACAATCAGCTCTCAGGCGGCAACTGGAGCCGCACGGCGGTAACAGCTAACAACCGCTGGGTCAACTATTTCGTCGTGGCCATGCCCTCGCTGGCCGGCCCGCAGTACGCCTGCATCATGGGGCAGACGCTGCATAGTAGCTACGAGGCGGCCAGAGACGAGACGATCCAGACGATCGATTGGGGCGACTTCCAGTTCGCTGACCTGTTTTGCCCCATGTATCAACTGATCTACCGCCGCGCCGTGGCCGCGGGCGCCCCGAGCAACGCCTACATCGATGACTATCTGGCGATTTACGGCGGGACGATCGCGCTCGGCACGACTGCCGCGTCGAGCCCGGTGGCCGTGACTACCTTCCAGGATGACCAGTTCCGGGTCTATGGCAGCGTTGACGCCACGAAGCAACTCGCCCTCGAAGTGGACGGCCTGACCACGGCGACCACGCGCACGATCACGATGCCGGACTCGAATGTCGACCTGACGGCCAACACCGGCACGTTCGCGGCGGCCAGTCATGCGACGCGGCACACCAACGGCAGCGACGACATCCAGAGCGCGACCGCAGCCCAGAAGGGGCTGATGAGCCTGGCCTATGCGGCCAAGCTCGATGGAATCGAGGCCGGGGCGGACGTGACGGACGAAACCAACGTTACCGCGGCGCACCCGATCTCGGACGCGACGGCGCTGGTCAAGGATCCGGTCGCGCCCACGAAGCTGGGCCGGATCGACGTGGGCGCGGTGACGGCCGGGGCGACGCGGGTCATCACCATGGGCGACCGCGATGTGAATCTGGCCAGCGGCGGCACCTTCTCGGAGCTGGTACACGCCTCGCGGCACCAGAATGGCGGCGCTGATGAGGTCGCGACCGCTGCCGCTGCCGCCAACGCGATTCCCAAGGCCGGGGCAGGCGGCACCCTCGCGGCGGGGTGGTTGCCTGCGGCGACAGCAGCCGCGGCCGGGGCGGTGGAGCTGGCCACTCAGGCCGAGGTAGACGCAGGCGCGGACGCGGGGCGCGTGCTGACGCCGGAGACGTTCGCCGCGTCGAGCCTGCTCGGCGGCACCAACAATGGCCCGTGGGGCTCGGCGATCGACGGGGACAGGACGATCAATGCCGACCCCTCGACCGTGCTCGCGGCGGACACGGTGTACGAATATGACGACCTGACCCTGAATGCCGCGTGGACGATCGACTGCGCCGGCTACGCGCTTGTCATCCGGGTCGCGGGGACACTGACGATCGCTGCGTCCCAGGTGTTGCAGGTCTACCGCGACGGCTCGGGCGGCACGGCCGGGGCTGCAGGTGCGGCGCCAGGGGCGGGCGGGGCCGGGGGGAACGGATCACTCGTCACGTCCTGGACCTGTTGTGCGGCAGGCGGCGGCGGCGGCGGCGGATCCTGCGACGGGAACCAGGGCGGCGCCGGGGGCAACGGCGCCAATCGTTCGAGCCTATGGCTTGGGGCCGCTGCAGGCGGCGGCGGCGGCGGTACCGGTGGCCCGCTGGACAATGGCGACGGCGCGGACGCCAGCGCCGGAGCCACGCTCACAGCCCCGTACACGCGATACAAGATGGTTGCCGAGGCAGCCCAAATGATTTGGCTTGGCTACGGGGCAGGTGGCGGAGGCGGCGGGGGCGGCGCTGGATCTGAATGGGGCGGCGGGGCGGGCGGGGCAGGTGGCGACGGCGGCGGGCAGCTCCTGCTCGCGGCGCGCGCAATCAGCTTCGGGGCCGGGTCATCGATCACGGTAGCAGGAGCGGACGGGGAGGATGGGGAGGACGGCGCCGGGATTGACTCCGCGGGCGGCGGCGGGGGTGGTGGAGGCGGCGGCGGATACCTCGGGGTGGTCACGAGCTCGCTGAACGGCACCCCGGACACGACGACCGGGAACCTCGTGACGATCACGCTCGGGGTTGGGACGGCTACCCTGACATCTGCCGGAGGAGCGAAGGGGATCGGCGGCCGAGGGATGGGCGGCGGTGGCGACGGCGGCGATGGTCTCGGTGGAGAAGCGGGAGCAACTACCCTCGTAATGTACGGCGACTAGCCTACCAGGCCGATACTCAGCCCGAAGCGATTAGAGCCCCATTACGGGGCTCTTTTTTCGATGGTGTGATTGGTAGGGCGAGGCGATCATCCTCGCGCTATGGGGCTGCGGCGGGGTCGGGCTCGAGAATGGGGCGCCTGGCGACCGGGAACCACCAATCTTGCACCATCTGCTCGATGAGCTCCCGGCGATCCAACCGGAGCCCGTCCGCGACCGTCAGCACCTCGACGATCGTCGGGCACCTGACGTGGTCGCGCCAGGCGACTAGCCGGTGCATCCAGGTAGATTCCGCCTCGCCCGTGTGCCGGGCGAGGGCGCGCGCGGACGCGCGCAAGCCGAGGGGGAGGTTCATGCGCGCCTCATGGCCGCGACGACCTCGGCCTCGCTGCGAGTCTCGAACAACTCCGACCCTGCGGGCGGGGTCTCATTCAGGCCGAGTTCAAAAACCCAGATCTCCCTGGGCTCGCCCCGCAACCTCAATGCCTCATGCACTACCCACATGTCTATCCCCCCGCCGCGAACCGCGCGGCACGGGCGGGCGTGAGCCCCGCGGGTGGTGTCATTCGCCGGTGTGCCCGACCGTGAACGGCCAGGAGCTGCAGGTAGGATGCTCTTCGTCGCCGACCCATACGAGCCGGGCTCCACACTTCCGGCAGGCGCCGGGCGCGGCCCAAACGCCACACCCGCACTGTTCCGCCGCCCGCGCTGTCCTGTGTCTAATGCACATCGCATCCCCTCCGGTTATGGCGCCCCTCGGGGCGCCTGGCCTCTAGTCGCTCAATCCCTCGACCACCGCTCGCCTGTCCTGCCACTCCTTGACCCTGAGCTCCAAGAAGTAGCAAGCACCCTCATCCTTCTCGTCTTGCGCCACCCGGAGGGCGGCGCACAGGTCTCTGATCGTCTCGGTCATGGTCGCGGCTATCTGCTGGTTCGTCATGGTCATCCCTCCGGTGTTGGGCGCCCCGAGGGGCGCCGGGTTTCTATTCCTGCCACACCCACCCGGTGCGGCTCTGCCACTCGATCACCAGCCGGGCCCGCTCCATGCGGGCCGCCGTGCTCCTGGGTGCGGGGGCGGCGTCCAGCTCAGCCACCCGCTCCTCGATCTGCTCGCTCCGCGTCCTCATGGTCATCCCTCCTGTTTTTCTCGTCCCTCACGCCCTACCATACAGCAACAGGCGTGCCATATTCCGGCACACCACAGACTCGGCCTGTATGGCCGATCCACGTTTTTTGTGCTCGGGTAGCCGCATGCAGAATGCAACACGGGTTTTGGGTGTCTGGCGTCTGGAATGCCGAGAGCTGGCATAGCAGGCCACGTCGCGGGCGTATGCAGAATGCTACACGGTTTTGGGCTGGTGTTGCAGAATGCAACTGGTGTGAGAGTCTAAGTATTCACCGATGGCACCGCAGGGGAGCGCGGGAGCGGCGACCAAGCCCTAGGATCTCCCGCGCCCCCGGCCAACACGGCCGGGCTAGCCCCCGTGGTGGATCAGTAGGGTACACCCTGGAATGAATACAACACGCCGTCTACCTCGATGTCCTGGGTGTGCTCCAGGATCACTGGATAGGATATCTCAGCCCAGTGGGCGGTGCCTTCCCGCCTCGCCCGCGCGGCCTTCCTGCGCGCGTTGCGCGCGTGTCGCTTGACCCAACTCATAGCGGTTCTCCCTTCGCGCACGAGTCGTGCGCCCATGTGACCCCGTGGTGCGAGTATCTGTACCGGCACAGCGCGTGTATCTCGATGGTCCCGCCGCAAATCGCGCACGGGTGGCCGCCCCGCACCCCGCACCGCGACAGCGGCATCTGATCCCACCGCTTCCGCGCCCCGAATCCGCGGCGCCCACCGCGCGCGTACCAAGCGTCTACGCGGGCGAGCAGCCGCTGTACGTACTCCGTGGGCCGCGCCAGCCTGTCGGTCTGCGGCATCCGCTCGTACTCCCAGACCTCGACGATCCAGCCTCCGGTGAGCCGGGTCAGGCCGAGCAGCGCCAGGCCCTGTTCCGAGAGCTGGTCCAGGTGGTCGCGGAGCCAGGCGAGCTGGTCAGGATCGGGCATCTTTCTGCCTCCCGTACTGAACCGGGCGGAACTCCGTAAGGCAGTTGGCACACCGGATCATCTTTACCGCCTCGAACGGCAGACTAACCCGCATCCGGCACTTGGGGCAGACATCCCAGGTATATCCCCACGAATCGATCACTTACGTTCCTCCACTACCACGCACCCGCGGCCGTCGCAACAGGCGCCATGCGAGCGCAGCCACAGCCGGAACCTGGCCGTTCCCAGTGGCTCTAAGGCGGTCCATCCTAGAGGCCACCCCATCAGCCATTCGACCCACATCGGGTTCAGATCGCCACCAACCACTTCCGACAGGGGTCTGGAATTTTTGGCCATCGTCTTGGCACTCGCCTTGCCGCTCCTCCAATCTCGTGCGATCGGCGTTGGCCACAAGCCAGAGCCGGTTCCTCCTGTGGGGAGCGGAGACGTGATGCGCTCCGACAATTCCCCATCGAGAAGCATACCCCATTTCGGCAAGATCACCGAGGACCACGGCAAGACCTCGTCGAACAAGGAGTGGGCTGTTCTCCACGAAGACGAAGCGAGGTCGTACCTCGCTGATGATTCGCGCCATCTCTGACCAGAGCCCGCTCCGTGGCCCGGAGATCCCGGCTCCGCGCCCTGCACAGCTGATGTCCTGGCAGGGGAATCCGCCAGAGATGACATCGACGTGTCCGCGCCAGGGCCGCCCGTCGAATGTCCTAACATCATCCCAGATCGGGAACCGTGGCAGGTGGCCGTCTCGCTGCCTGGCGAGCAGCACGGATCGGCAGTAGGGATCAATTTCGACAGCGCAGATGGTGCGCCAGCCAAGGAGGATTCCGCCCAGGATGCCGCCTCCTGCCCCTGCAAATAGTGCCAGCTCATTCATCTTTCCTCCACCACCACGCACCCGCGGTCATCCCGCGTGGTCCATCGGTATATGACGACGCCCTTATGCCCGCGCATGGCCTCCCAGGCGGCGGTGAAGCTAGGGTATAGGGTGGCCATCATGGTACCTCAATATCTGATGCAAAACGTCGATCAATTTTTCGACCTCGTAGACCGAAAGCGTGACCGCCCACTGCGGATGAGGTTCGAGCCGGAGCTCGAATTCGCCGTCATGTGCGGTGATGGCGATGTAGGGGATGATGTCACTCCCGCGCCGTTGCTGCCATCTCGGCCCCAGGCAGGCCAAGTGGTATCCTATTTTGTCAGCCATGTCGCACCCGCATCCACAGGTCGAAGACCTCCTGCCGCTCGGCTTCGGTCTGATACGCCGCGTCGATCGTCCGCTGCGCATGCCGGTCGGCGGCATCATACTCGCCGCCGGCCAGAGCCCACAAGATCAGCCACATCATGCCCTCATCCTCCTTAGTTTCGCGGCGGCTTGGCATAGTTGTTGCCGACGCACATGGATCGGCAACCAGGTGCGGCAGAATCCCCAGCTGGCCTCGATCTGGACGTGCGCCCCCAGCCTCGTGCGCCAGTCGGCCTCCCAGGCGTCGAGCTGGGCAACCGCAGGGTGCTCCGGCCAGGGGTTCCCGTCGCGGCAATCGAGGCAGAGCGCGCGGCTGCGCCGGTCTGCCCACGGCCATGGTGCCCAGGGGGCACTGCAGGCATAGCAGACATCTGACTGCAGCCCAGCGCCCACGCGCTCCCCGCACGCGCACGCGGGGCAGGGGTCCAGGACACCGTGCCAGTGGGGGCAGGTCATCGTTGCGCCTCCCTACAGCTCCGGCACCGCAGCATCCAGCCGCCGGTATCCTCGCGTTCCAACCGCTCGTTTGGCCACAGGTAGCAATACCATCCGCCTGTTGGGCCGCTCCTGGCCCAACGGCAAGCCGCTTCGGGGCTTGATGCGCAAGTGATCTCGCCGCAGTCGGCCTCGATGTGTAGGATCACGTGCGCCCCTCCGCTTCTGCCGCCGCCCAATCCCTCAATTTCGCGGCGCATTTCTCACACCGCGCCATTTCTGGCGGTGCTTCTTTCACCTCGTTCTGTGACCAGTACCGGCCGCAGAGCGTCCGCCAACCGAGGTCCAACGACGAGCACTCATTCATCCAATGCGCGATATTCCGATAGGTGTAATGCCGCCAGCCGCCGGTCATCGCCGTTCCTCCGCCCATGTCTGCAGCTTCTCGGCGCAACAGTCGCCGCAGATCGTCACCAGATACCCACCGTCGCGCCACGACAGCGCCCACGGCCGGCGGTTTCGGCGCCAGAGCACCACCGGAATCTGGCCGGGTGCCGCCTCGCGCTCGCTCTGCTGGAGGGCGAGCTCCAGGGCGGCGCTGCCGAGGTCCATCCCCTGGACTCGCTTGCATTCGATATGCAACCATGGCCAGTCCTGGACGACCACGTCCGGGCTGTGCGGGCCGCCGCGGTGTTGAGCTCCGCGCTCGGCGTAGATGTCGTGTTTCCGCAGCCAGTGGACCAGGTCGAGCTCGCCGGCCTTGCCCTTGCGGCGCTGTCGTAGGGCCATCTTGGATCTCCTGTTGTTCCTTGCCTGCCGGGCCTTGCTAGCCCTGACCCGGCCCAACCATGCCTGTCATGGGCCATGGGATGATCGCCTCCTTCTGATTCTTCAGTCGCCAAGCCAGGACCATGGCTCCCATCGCGTCATACTCGACGAATGGCGCGGCCTCCGTCTCGTCCGTGACGAGCAGGCAGAGGAACCGGTCTGACGAGAGATCACACCGCGTGCAGACCTTCATCTGCTTCAAATCGCGCTCGACGAGGAACGCGGCCGGGCCAGGGTGTTCCTGGCACTGGCAGCCCTGCCGGCATTCGCAGAGTTCGATCATGCTCCACCATGCTTCCCGCAGCTGTCCGGGCCAAGCTCCCGGCAGGTGCATGCGGGATCGTCGTCGCCGACCGCCTCTGCCAGCTCCGCCCCGTCGGCCCATGTGCCCAGCCGTTCGATCAGGTATCCGAGAGATTCCCGGATCGCCACCAGCTCATGGTGCTTGGCAGTGTACAAGTCATACTCGGCATTCTTGAGCTGACGCACCACGTCCCACGCAAGCCTTGTCTCGGTAGTCATCGCGTCCACCTCCTCAGCCGCCGCAACACCTCGATCAGGGCTTCGCGCTCGGCGATCGTCAGCACCTTGGATTTCTCGGTCTCGGCCAACGGGGCCAAGATATACAGGATGTCGGCGTTCGTCATGGCTTCCCCTCCGGGGCCGGCTCCGGCCATCTGATACACACCAGGATCTCTCGGCACCTCGCCTCGAACCTCTGCCGATCCCGCGCCAAGTCTCGCGCTCGCGCCTGAGCCCTCATCTTGCGTTTCCGTCGGCCGGGCCTCATGGCGCCTCCTCGACGGTCACCTCACCATCATCCACCGTCAGGATCTCCTCGTCTCCGCTCTCCCAGATCATCTTGACCCGCAGTCGGCCTGTGCTGCGTCTGAGCAGCCCCTTGAGCTCATCGAAATGGGTGCCGCTGAATTCGCCCCAGTATTGCAGATGGCTCACAAGCACAGATTCAACCTCCCATTTGCCGGATAGCTCGAATCCTTCCGCCAAGCCATAAGCCGATAGCCATACTGCCTCCTCGTCATCCTCAACATTTGAACATGCATATTCAATTTCTGGGATGGATCCAAGAGCATCCACAGGGATCCGCAGCCCGTCTAGCTCCTTGACCTTCCAGTGTTCGATGTTGAGTGTCATGGTGCCTCCATCGGCCCAAAGGCCCGCGCCAGGCTCTCGGCGTCCAGCGCCCGCAGCGTCTCCACTGGGACATTGCCCAGGTGCCCGAGCCGGATCATCGCCCGGCAGATACGGGATTTGCGCTCTCGGTCGGTCATGGCTTGGCCTCCTGGAACGGGTCGGGGAATACGACATAGATCGTTTTCCGGTTGACGCGCCGCGTCTTGAGTTTGCCGAGCCGGATCCATTCCAGCACCGTCTCGACCGTCTTCCCGAGCCGGACCGCAGCAGCGGCCGGGCTCAGGTACTCGGGCTTAGTAGATTCGGACATGGGCGCTCTTCCTCCCCGTGCTCACGATGCCGGCCCCGCGAAGCACGTCCACGAGCCCGGTATCATAGTCCTTGAGCTTGCTCAAGCTGATCGACTCTCGCCCGGCAGTCGTCACGATCCGGGCCAGCACCTTCTTGCCCTCGGCGTCGGTGGTGCGCAGCCCGATCGACCCTGCCGCCGCCGCGATCAGCTCGGTCTGGAGCTCCTTTTCGCGGGTCTCGAGTTCCCGGATCTGGGCTTTGATCCGGGCGAACTCGAGGACCATGGGCGCTTGCTCCGGCGTGGCTTCGATGGGCTTAGCGGCGCGATCCAAGGTGGCAGCCCAGGCCAAAAACTCGTTCGACGCGTCCGGCGCCGGCGGCTCGCCGCGTACCAGGTGGCGCTCGCGCCACGCCTCGACATAGGCCAGGATCCGATCGATGACCTTCTGGTCTCGCACCAGACGCAACACCCGGACGTCCACGAGCTCCTGGGGGTCGGGGATCCCGACCACGAAATCGACCCAGTCGGCCTCGGGCACCGTCGCGAGCTCGGCCATGGCCTGGATCGCATAGTGCGGCGGGATCTGGCGCGCGCCGTCGGTGTCCCAGGTCAGTACCTGGGTCGTGTCCTCGCCCCAGCCGTCCGCCCGGGCGCTCGTCTTGGCTTCAACGATCCCGCCAGGCACCAGGCCGTCGGGTGAAGTGCGCAGCCATGGCCTGGCGTCAGCCCAGCATCGGGTCAGGGTAGTGTCTACGCGCGCGCCGGTGACTTCCTGGTAACGCGCGATCAGCCACGGCTCCCACCTGTGCCCGCGGGCTTGGATGGCCGTCTGCTCGTCTGCCTTGACCTCGCCCTTGGCGCGAGCCCAGATATCCCACGGCGTGGACCAGGGCGACAGCCCGAGCACCGCCGCGATAGACGAGCCGCCAAGGCTGTAGTCTGGTGCCTGCGCCTGGAAGTCAGCATACCATGCGGCGCGATCGGTGTACGTCTTGGACGGCATGGTCATGCTCCCTTCTGGCCGGCCCAACGGCCGCGGGCTTCCAGGTGGCGCTGCCGGATCGGGTTGAGCGCGGCGAGATCCGCGGCGCCTTCGCCGGCCAGGACGGCATCGACCTCGATCTGGGTCAGGCGACCGGCGGCCAGGTGCTCACGGATCTTCCCGACCAGCTCCGAGTCCGGGGTGGGCTGCACGGGCTTGGCCTCTACGAGGCGGCGCGCAGCCCATTCCTGCAGTTTGATCAGCTTGGCGGGGTCTTTCCCCGCCCGGGTCAGCAGCTCGGTACCTTGGACCGCCGCGGGGCCTTCCAGCTGTGACAGCAGCTCGACGGCGGCGTCATACTCGGGCGGGTCGATCGGGGTGGGCTGTTCGTCGGCGGCGTCCGGGATCGGGGTGGCCACGACCGGCACGAGTTCGACGACGCGGGCCTGGACCGGCACGGGATCCGCCTGCTCGATCTCGCCGTCCACGTAGACGGCCGCCTCGAACACGTCAGGCGTGTACGTCCGATATCCCGAGCTAATGCACCTGGCGAAGAGCATCGCCGCCGGGTGCGCAGCCCAGGTGCCCTTGCCGGCCAGGCCGGCGCGCTTGGCGTCGTCGATGGTCCAGGTTTCTTCGCCGAGCGATTCCCACCGGTCGTTGACGCGCTCGAGGAACCGGATCCGGCACTCTGTGGCAGACTTGGCCAGGACGCGGTAGTCGTATTTGGGGCTGCGCTTGAGCGCGCTGGCGATCAAGTGGGCGCCCACCTCCGGCCGGCCCTGGATGAGGTGTAGCCCGGTCATCGAGGCGAACGGGCCGATGCCCAGCTCGCGGCCGGCGATGATCTTCACCAGGGCTTGCGCGGCCTTCGGGATCGACGGGAACATGCCGCTTGCGGCGAAGCGCTCGGCGAGCTCCGGCAGGGACAGGTTGATGGGTAGGGTCATGAGTTCATTTGTCATGGGCATCTCCTAGAATGGGCAGTCATCGGCCGGCGGCGCGCCGTCCTGGGTGGTGTCGATCTGTTGCTGCTTGGGGCGCGGCGGCAGCGGCTTCCTGAGCTCGCCGGTCTGCGCTGGCGTCTCGGCGGGCGCGGCCTGGATCAAGCCATTGACCCAGACGACCTGGTATTCCTTGCCTTTGGCGCTCTCGCGCAGCTCCACCTTGACCTCGATCTCGCGCCCTTCCAGGGCTAGGCGCTTCTCTTCCAGCTCGGCCATGGTCCTGGCCGCCACACCGCAGCGGCCAAGATCCTGGAAGAGATAGTGACGCTTGGCGCGGTCCAACGAGGACCACTTGAGCAGGATTTGGCGGGCGTACTCGCCGCCCTGGATCTCGAACGACCACCGCGCTTGCTCTTCTCCGAACGCCGGATGGTTGGCCGTGATCAGCTCGATCACGCGGACCGTGTACGTGCCCTCCGGCACGTCCGCGGAACGCCGCGGGTCGTATTCGTAGTCGTCGTTGTAGTCCCCGAAACTCATATGCTACTCCAATCTGATCACAAGGCGCGCCTTCAGCGCGCTGATGTCGGACACGGCCTGATCGAGCGTCCAGCCGCCGTCTCGGGCATTCGCCGCGAGCGGTACGGCCAGGACGACCTCGCCGACCTCTTGGCCGGCGAACAACTTGGTGGGCGCGGGCACCGCGCCAAGCGCCTCGATCAGGGCCTTGGTCGCGGGGTGGCCGATGTAGTGGGGTATTCCCGCGAGACTCGCGGGGAATGGGATCGTACCGACGCGGTACGTCCCGTCCAGGGGCAGGACTGTCGTACTGAGGATCGCGACGATCATATGCACCTCCTATGCGCCGGGAATGGCGCGGGGATAAGGGTAGTATGACGGGGGATCGAACGGTGTCAAGAAAAAAAGCGGGGAATTTTTCAGCGGCCTGCGGACATGACGAGCAAGAGCAAGGTACCCAGGATGGCATGGCCGAACACAGCGTCCAGCTGGATGAGGACAAGCAGCATGCCCAGCCACACGAGGCAGCCGAGACGGGTGGAGATGCGGCGCAGGTTGGGGTCGGGGTGGGGCATGGTGGGGCCTCATTCAATGAAATCGAAGTGCTGTTGGTTTTGGTCGGAAGGTCGCTGTGGCGTCGGGAATACACGTCTCGGCGGCGGGTTCCCGTCGTGGCCCAGGATGACTTCCTCTGGCACCATGGGGCGTCGTGCCAGTGTTCGATCTGACATCCAGCGGAAGGCCCTGAACCGTGTTCCATCGCCGTTGTCTTGCTCGAAGCCGGCAACAGTACCGCTCTGCTTCCAGAGATCCCATACCCAGGTGCGGAACTTCGACAGATCGCAGATGACCCAATGCGCGAGCGCCCCGCCATCCTCTGATCTCAGGCCATAGAAGAAGAGATCGCCAAACCCCTCCATGACCTTCTTGAACTCGGTCTTCGTCCCGCTGTCTCTGCGGCTCCGCAGGGTAAATTCGCCCCAGTATTTCTTGTAACTTGGCCTTCTGATCCTGACCGCAATCCGAAGATCCTTGGCGATGATCAGTTTCAGATCCGTGGCCTTGAGCGCGTCATCCTCGAACGGTGCTTCGATCAGAAGATACTCGGCGAGGAGGCGCTTGACCTCCGGCATGTACCTGTCTGCCTCGATCTTGTCTCGTTCCCAGGCCATCATGATTCTTTCCCCCACACGTCGAAGTCCTCAATCGGGCGGCGGTTGAACATGTCGATCCGGCGCCCTGCGGTCACTCGGCGCAAGGTCTCGTAGAACGCTTCCGGCTTGGCGCTGTGCTCGGCACGCGGCGCCTGGAAACAGGTCGGAAACGCCTTCGTGTCGATGAATTGCGGCGTCCCGCGGCGGCCGTAAAGGCAAAACTCGCAGTTGTACTGTGGCAGGCCGAACGGCTGCGGCCCGCCTGGCTTGTGCCAGACGAAGGTCAAGACATACTTGACAGCCCAGGCCGCCAGGATCGAAAAAGCGTCTGGCAAGAAGCGCTGGGTAGTCCACAAGAAGACGTGGGCGTCAGGTGCCGCGGGGATCTTGATGGCCTCGATCTCGGCGAGGTCCATGGTCGGATAGTCGAGCTCGGCTTGCTGGTTCGGGCGGCAGTCACGCTCGATCTTCGCCATGGGCCATGGCGGATCAACCACAACCACGTCATAGACGCCCACGGCTGCCTTGGCGGTCTTCGCCTCGATCGATTCGAGGCGCTGCACTACCTCGGCGCGCTTGGTCTCGCGGACGGCGGCAGCCAACGGCATTTCGCCCGATTGAACCCTGGCCGCGAGTTCGGGGGCGTTGCGCTTGAGGCTGATGGCCTGGCGGATCTTGCGCTCGGGCAGGTTTGAACTTTTGGCGGCAGTCGTAACTTTTGGCTCTGCCCGGGTTCGTTGTTTAGGTGCAAGCTCTGATCGCTTGCTGGACACGTCGTCCAGCAAGCGATCGGTGATCTGTTCTGGCGTCGCTTTACCGCCGGCTGCTCTTCCAGCCTTCGCCCGTTCCTGCTTTGCCCTCTCAATCTCGAGGTCCACCAGCGTCGCCTTGACCATGGCCCGCTGGTCATCGGTCAGGTTCCGGCGTTGCAGCTGGTTCTTGCTGACCCAGATCTTGGCGACCAGGCGATCCTGCAGGCTCAAGCGGGTCTCGCGGTACGGCTTTCCGAGCCGGTCGCAGATCCCGACTCGCTGGTGACCGTCAAGCAGGATGCCAGTCTCATCCCAGACGATGACAGGGTCACGACAGCCCTCGTCGGCGATGCTGGCCTCAAGCAAGGCCAGCTCGGCAGGTGTGGATAATGTGAGTAAGCTCTGGAATTCAGGGTCGATGGTGAACATGGCGTCCCATGGCTGTCGCTGGCAGGCGACTCGGTTGCTGTGTTTTGGTGGGTCAGCCCCGCTGCCACGGGACGCCAGACATATTCTACCCTACATGCCGTCCCCGTCAAGAAAAACCCCGCCACGCCCCGGCTGCGGCCTGGGTGGCCGGGGGCGGTATTTGATGGGTGTTTGCCAGAACCGTCAAACTCGAAAAAGCTATTGACAGGGCACAACACCTCGTGGTATGGTAGCCTCATCCCCATCGGAGGATCTGCCATGTACTCTGTCTCTCGCGTCGCTGCCCAGCTCGGCGTCACGGCGTCTGTCGTGCGCTACTGGATCCGGGCCGGCAAGGTCCGGGCCATTGCCACCCCCGGCGGCCACTACCGCATTCGCCAGGACGAGCTTGACCGGCTACTGTCGGCCGTCACGGCGGGAGGCGCCACACAGTGATCGATCCTCATGCGTCCGCGCGCGTACTGCTCGGGTCGGTCCTACTGCGCCCGGAGCTCTATGCGCAACTCGAGGCCGTGCCGCCATACGCGTTTCCGGGCCGCCTGCGCCCGATCTATACCGCCATGGGGGAATGTTCCAGGGCGGGTGAAGATCCGGGCCTCATGGAGGTCAGGCGGCGCTTGAACGGGCATGCTGATGGGTTGGGCCTGCTTGATCTCTGTGAGGAGATCCGCGGCGAGGGCGTCAACGCTAAGCTGTTCGTGCGGCTGGTCGAAGACCTTGCCCCGATCGCGCGCCAAAACAAGGTACGCGAGATCCTGGACGCGGCGGCGTCCAAGGCACTTGGGCTGGACGGTCATGACCTCGAGCGGTTGGGGCGCGACACCGGCGAGCTTTTGCATGCGGCCATGGCAGACCGCGGCGGTTCCAACCTCGTGACACGATGTCTAGCCGACATCGAACCGCTGCCGACTGATTGGCTCTGGACCGACCGCATCCCACTCGGCATGCTGTCGCTGTTGGCGGGGCATCCCGGGCTCGGCAAGACCTGGCTGTGTCTGTACCTAGCCGCGTGCGTGTCGCGCGGCACCGAGCTCGCCGACGGATCGCCCTGCCCCATGGGGCGCGTGGTGATCCTGACGGCAGAGGACGATGCCGCCCGGACGATCCGGCCACGGATCGACAAGCTCGGCGGCGACCCATTCGCCATCACCGTGGTAGATGCCTATCGAGGCCAGGACGGCAAGGAACGCGCGCTGCACCTCGACACGGACGTCTCGGAGCTCGATCGGCTCTTGGGCCAGCTGGATAACGTCAAGCTGGTGTTCTTCGACCCGATATCGGCCTACCTCGGCAACGTGGACAGCCACAACAATGCGGACGTGCGCGGGGCGCTGGCGCCGGTCTCGGCGTTGGCGTCCAAGCATGGATGCGCGGTTGTGTTGGTCTCGCACCTGAACAAGGGCGGCAAGGATAGCAAGTCGGCTGTCCACGAGCGGATCATGGGCAGCACGGCATTCGTAGCGGCCTGTCGGTCGGTGTACGGTGTCTGGCGCGACACCGCGAACCCTGCGGATCGGCTGTTTCTGCCAGTCAAGGTCAACATCGCCCGGGAAATGCTAGGTCTGATGTACCAGGTGGATTCGGACGGGATCCGCTGGTCTGCGGTACCGACCGAGCAGACCGCGGAACAAGCCTCGGCGGCCAACCCGGCGACAGAAGACGAGCGGTCGGCGTTGAAGGACGCGCAGGATTTCTTGCGCGACACCCTGCGGGCGGGGCCGATGTCGTCGAAGCAGGCGCTGAAAGAGGGCGCCGACGCCGGGATCTCGGCCCGGACGCTGAACCGCGCCAAGGTGGTGTTGGGCGTCCTGTCCCTGCGGGTGGATGGTCAATGGTCTTGGCAGCTCCCCATGCCCCTATGATATGCATCCCATCATACGCGCGCGCGCGCGCGTACCCTCCGGGGGATGCTTGGCAACCTTGGCAACCTTACCGTAAGATCCTTACTGCAGGCCAGGTTGCAAGATGGCCAAAGTAAGATGGCCATGGCCATCTTGGTGGTCACCTTGGACATCTTACATTGCGTGTCAATTTGACATTGAAAGTAAGATTGCCAACTAGGTTGGCAACGTTGCCATTGGCAACCTTACACTAACTACATACTATATATATATATATAACAAGGTTGCCAAGCTTCCCGGGGGCATCGCGCGCGCGCGCGAGGGCAGATCATATTCCCCCCGCTCAATTCCTATTTGCGCCCGCCGGCCGACTCTGGTACCCTGGCAGGGATGCCCGGGTTGCGCTGGTCCATCACCCATTCAACGCAACCCTTCCCCGCGCGGCCCGGGCTCCTTACACGAGGGCTCTGCCATGGCTCAGGCTGTCAATCAAGTCATCCTGCTGAATGAGGTGGCGTCCACGACCACGGGCGCGGCTGTGGACGTGAGCAAGTATCAGTACGTCTCGGTCGCGATCGCTTCGATAGGCGGCACCGCGACTGTCAAATTCCGCGGCGCGGTAAAAAAGGACTCGGCCTGCACCGGGACGATCAGCGCAACCAACATGTGGGACTACGTCGGGTATATCGACTGCCAGACGGTCACGGCCACGGCCGGGGATACGGGCGTGAGCCTCACCAATGGCGACTGCCGAAACCTCGTGATCTATACCGCCGGCCTCGACGCGATCATGGGCGAGGTGACGGCCGTCGCGGGCGCCAAGGTCACCGCCTACGTCGTCTTCACTGACAACCGCTAACGAGGGCCCGCCATGCTACCCATCCCCTACTCGGATGCTCTCGCCCTCGCCCAAGCCCAGGCCGCTATCGCGGCCGTGAAGGCTCAGGCCAGCGGCCTAGCGAGCCTCGACGCGAACAGCCTCGTGGTCCAAAACCCCGCCAACGCCGTGGACACTGCCACGGCGAGCAAGATCGTCAAGCGCGACGCCTCGGGCGACATTGCCGTTCTGAGCACGGCCACCGCCGGGAACAACGCCATCGGCAAGACCGAGGCCGGCAGCCTGGCAACAACCAACGCCGGCACCGTGTTCCAGGCCCGCACTGGCCTCTACTCGATCGGCACCGGCGGCGATTACGCTGACGTCGCGGCCATGATCGCTGCCGGCAAGTACCGCGGGCGGTTGGTGGCCAACGTCACAGAAGACAGCAACATCACGGTGGACGCCAACGGCCTGTACCTGGAGCTGGCCGGCTTCACGCTGACGATGGGCGCCTACCAGATTCACCAGAGCACGACTACCCGGATCGAGATCCACGGGCCAGGCGAGGTTGACTATACGGCTGTAAATGCAGGATATCCTTGGATTTACACGGACACGAAAGAAACCATAGTCATTGTTGATGGGTTCACGTTCGACAACAACAGTGGGGTCAAGGGGTCAGCGCTGGCCGAGTCGTCTGCCATCGTCACAGCATCCAACATGGTATTTGACGCCCCCAATGTTGTTGGCGAGGTAGATTACCCTACCGGTCTATATTTGGTGAATGGATGTGCAACCAATATAGAAATTGTCGGTGGGGGGTCAAACACTGCATATGTTATTTCCGCTTGGGGTGGGGTGATTAGCAACATTCGGCATAAGGGGACATTCAGTACAACTGCCCCGACAGTGGCAGCGTATGGCGGGGTCATCAATGGGCTCGGAGGAAACGTAAGCATAGTGGCCTTGTCATACCTGAGCCCATTGTCGAACGCCAGAAATATAAGGTCTATTCTTGGCGCAAGCGAATCAGGGGTATACGCATTTTGCACTGTTGCATCATCTGTAACATTGACAGGTGATTACAACGTCTTCGACAGCTGCATCTTTAACGCTTTGGTGACCGTCTCTTCCGGCGCCGTGCGCAACCATTTCACGAATTGCCAGTTCATCGCCGGCATCAGTATCAGTGACCAGACCATGCTGACGGCCTGCCGTGCCGGCGCCGCGGCCGGTAGCGGGGCGGCTACCATCACCGTAGCGGCTGGTACCGGCACCGTGCTGACCGGCTGCCTCACTGACGCCGCGATCAGCGACGCGGGAACAGACACAGTCATCACCGGCTGCGCGGTGTACTAGGGGAATGACATGACAGCGTTGAACAAGAACCAGACTACCTACACCTCGGCCGGCATCACGGCGTCTACGACCCAGACGCAGGGTCAGCAGCCGTTGGCATACGGGATCAACCAGATCTCCGTTTGCGCCAACGCCAACGATACGGTCACCCTGCCGGCGGCCGAGGCCGGGGCGTCGTGCCGGATCATCCATTCCGGGGCGCAGACCCTGCAGATCTTCCCGGCTTCGGGCGACAATTTGGGCGCTGGCGTCAACACCAGCACGACCCAGACAGCCGGATCAGACTCGGTCTGGGAGGCATACGACGGCACGAACTGGCGCAAGATCCTTGGCGCGACAGGGGCGGCGGGAGCTGCTGGGGCTGCGGGAGCTGCGGGGGCCGATGGCACCGATGCCAGCGCCGTGATCAACCTGGCCAAGCTCTTGAGCCTGCCCGGCCTGGCCGGCGGCTGGTCATCGGCCTCGTACGCGCACTGGTGGTCCACGAGCAACGCGACCGCCATCCTTGTCTTGCCGAATCAGGTCGATTTCACCATCGCGGACAGCGGCCCAGACGCGAGCCTAGACGCCATCTACTACGAAACAGACTCGAACACCCGGCGCTTCCGGGTCCAGCGGCGCAAGGTCTCGGCCGACGGGGCGCTGTCGCTGGTCTGTACGCAGATCGGCGGGGCCAGCTATCCGACCGTCGGGGCCACGCATACCCTGACGAAAGTCTCGGGCACCGGTGACGCCACCATCGACTATTCGGCCGTCGCTACCTACGGCCCGCTGGCGCTGTCCACGACGGCGCCCATGCGCCTGAAGGTCACGGCCACCAGCGACAACGGCTATGCTTACATGCGCCTGCTGCACGGCTGCGATCCAGTCTATGCGGGCGACACGGTCTCGGCTCGGGCCTATATGGCCGTCGCTGCGGCCGGGGATAGCGCGGCGCTTGGCCTCTACGACGGGGCCGGTACCCTAATCAACGCCGCCACCGCCATTACGGCCACGGCCTGGGCTCAGAGCACAACGGCCAGCGGCACGGCGGTCGGAGACTATACCGACCTGCGGATCACGCTCGCGGCGAGCGGGGATATCGTCTACATCGACATGCCGGAGGCCTGGGAAGGGGCTGTGGCGCCGACGGTGTACAGGGCGCGGGGGATCGGGCCGATGGTCAGTGTCGTTGGATGCCCAGCCATCGGGTGCGCTGAAGCGAATGAAACACTGGTCAGCGTGGCCCCGTACTGCTCTCCCAATGCTGTGCTGATTCTTGCGAAAATACAAGTATATGAAACAAACACCACTAGCACATCGCATATGGGAATGCTGAACCCGTACACGAAGGTGTACGAGGACTATGCGAGCTGCGCCGGGAATGTGTATATATTCGCGTGTAATGAAACTCATGTGACCTCTGCGGGGGACGCAATGTATACTCTCTATGAGGCAGACTCGGATAATGACATCTTAGGGTATATGTATGCCAATGGTTATCGTTCATGGGAGGGCTCAGTATGATCGACCTAGCACGCTACACGGCCGGGAAGCGCGTTGTTCTGCGTTCTGAGCCTACCATGGCCGCGCTCAAGACCTGGCTCGTGGCCGAGATCGCGGCCGGGCGTATTGAGCCCGAGAGCCGGTGCAGCCCGTATCCGGGCGCGCCGAAAGGCGACGGCTGGGGAATCGAGGCTCAACCCGGCCACGTCGAGCCAGACCAGGGCGCGGCCTATGCGGCGACTCTGCAGCTCGCAGCGGCTCAGGGCGACGCCGGGGAAGAGCCTGCCGGCAGCAAGCGGCCTGCTCAGCTGCGGGCGCAAGCTGAAGCCCTCGAGAAGGGCCAGGTGACGGTGAAGCAACTGATGGGGGTGCGCTGATGGACCTCGAATACGCCGACGGTGAGCCCAAGCCCCGCCCGCGCGACTGGATCAGCGGCCTCCTCCTGGTGCTCACGGTCGTGATCCTCGCGGCCATCGTGGTCCTATCCCAGGGCTGCGCTGCCGTCTCGGCCGACTACGCCGCGGCCGACCGCATGACCTACGACGTGCTCGCCCCGCTCGCCCGCGACCGCTGGATACCCGGCGACAGCCTGCTGACGGATGACGAGCGGGACGCCCTCTTCCTCCTCCTCCAGAGCTGGGATTTCCGCATCCGGGCGGCGGAGGACTCGACCGATGGCCAGTGACTTCGACGCCCTCTACGACCAGGTCCGATCCCGCCTCATGGTCGAGGTGCGCGCCCTTTGCGACGTGTGGAACCGCCTGCCGGCGATCGACCATGCCGCTATGGTCCAGGTCGTGCGGAACCTGGCCAGCTGCACCACCGCAGAGGCGCTAGGCCTGCCGTACTCGCGGCTTGAGCTCGACGCGGCCACGGCTGCGCTCGCGAATTTCAAGGTTGGCCTCGAATTGATCGCACGCCGCAACCTGCTAGCCGCGGCCAAGCGCGTGGGCGGGTGGCTGCTAGATCAGGCCTGGGAGCTCGGGTCGAAGTGGCTGACGGCGTGGGCCGAGGCCCAGCTGGCGAAGCTGTGAAACGGCCACGCGAGCTGGCAGAGCGGATCGTCTACGCGCTCGAATGCTGGCACGACCGCATGCATGGGGAGAACGAGGTAGCCGAGGCCGACGCCTCGGCCATTTGCTGGGCCTACAAGGCCGGCAAGCGCGCCCTAGGCTGTCTGGAGGCGTCACGGCAGGCTCAAATTGAGTTCGTGGCGCAGGTGCTACGGGAGGCGGAATGACCAACGGCCAGGGCTGGGAACGTGTGTTCTGTACGGGCTGCGGGGCCGACGTCCGGGTGTACCCGATCGACCCTGCTACGTTCCCGTGTCCCAAGTGCGGTAGGCTGATGACGCCCGTGCGGCTGCTGAAGCCATGTTGACCGCCTCGCTCAACTGCCCCAAGTGCGGGGCCAAGGTGCGGATAGTGGCCTGGCCAGCGGAGCGAGTGACCTACGTCGATCGGGTGTGCGACTGTGCGGTACGGTTCGGCGTGGTAGTCGAGCCAGAGACGGAGACCTAGTGGAGCTCAAGGACATCGCCGACATCCTCGCCAGCGTGGGCATTGCGGGCGTATGCGGCTTCGCGACATGGGTGCTGTACCGCGCGCGCGAAGCCGACCGCTTGGCCTTCGAGACCAAGTGTACGAGCTGCCCAGTGCGGGCGCAACGGGATCGGGTGTTTGAGCTCGTGATGAAGCGGATCGAGGCCAATGGGTCGGTATCTGGAGACAGCCATGGGGCAGCTAAGCCATAGGCCAGAAGCGGAGTACAGAGACAGTGAAGCGCAGGTGTCGAGCTACCTACGCGGGCTGACGTGGACGCTAGGCGACCTCGACGAGCTGGGGCAGGAGATCCTTGCCGAATTGTTGGGCGAGGGGGTGGAGGGATGAGGTCTGCTCATGTAATGGGCGCGATACATCTATGGGCGTATGATAACCATACGCGCAAAGATAGTGGGCAGACAAGTGTATGTTTATCATACTCTGCCCAAAGGCTTGGCGTATGAGTGTCATACGCTGTAGTTGGTCAAAAACACCATGCGTATGACCAAAAAGTTGGCAAGTCGTATGAAAATCATACGGATGGGTCCTCCCGGGGGCCTCCTACGGGTCCCCCCCCGCTCGCTAG
>JBFZDM010000063.1:0-3382 GCA_041307365.1 Chromatiaceae bacterium
GTCTCCAGGCCAAGCTGGTTGAGGAAGGGGGCCTCGGTGCCGAAGCCCACGGCCTCGGCCGCATGGCCGGTCAAGGCCTCGCTGGCCTGGACGATGGCGGAGGTGGCGGGGGTCTCCGCCGGTGGAATGGACTCGAACAGGGGTACGACCTCCCAGCCCAGACCACGTCGCTCCGCCACCCGGGCGACCCGGTGGGCGAGTTGGGCGCGCAGCTCCTCGACGTTCAGGCCGGGCAGGACCCGCAGGTCCAGCAGTAGTTCGCAGTCGCCGCAGATGCGATTGGGGTTGTCGCCGCCGTGGATGTGGCCCAGGTTGATGGTGGGCACGGGCACGGCGAAGGCGGGGTGGCGATGCCGCTCCTGCAATTCACGGCGCCAGGCCAGGATTTCGCCCATGACTTCGTGCATTCCCTCCAGGGCGGAGTTGCCCAGGGCCGGATCGCTGGCGTGACCCGGCTGGCCGGTCAGACGCACGGCCTCGTTCATCACCCCCTTGTGCAACCGCACCGGCCGCAGCGAGGTCGGCTCGCCGATCACGGCATAGCGACCCAGGGGCCGACCCGCCCGCACCAGGGCCCGCGCCCCACTCATGGAGGATTCTTCGTCCGCGGTTGCCAGGAGGGTCAGGGGCCGCTTTAAGTCCTTCGCGGTCAGGCCCCGCGCCGCCTCCAGCGCCAGGGCGAGGAAAGATTTCATGTCGCAGGTGCCAAGGCCGTAAAGCCGGCCGTCCTCCTCCGTGAGCTGGAAGGGATCGTGGCGCCAGCGCCCGGCGTCGTAGGGGACCGTGTCCGTGTGCCCGGACAGAACCAGGCCCCCCGAGCCCCTGCCCAGGGTGGCGATCAGATTGGCCTTGCCCGGCTGGTTCGGCAGCTCCATCACCTCCACCCGGAAGCCCGCGTCCGCCAGCCATGTCGCCAGGCGGTCGACCAGATGCCGGTTGCCCATGTTCAGTTCCGGCTTGACGCTGCTCACCGTGGGCAGGGCGATCAGGTCCTCCAGCATGGCGCTGAGCTTGGGTGGTTGGTGCTGCATAGTGGCTCCCTTGATATCTGGTAGGGAAGTGAAGACATCCTGGCCTGCCCGGCTTACGCTCTCCGCCTGGTGGAACAAGAGCGATTCGAACCCGTTGCCTTTGCCAAGGACGCATGAAGACCGCTTATAAGCGGCGAGACCTCAATGCGCCTCCTCCCAATTGTCCCCGACGCCGATCTGGACTTGCAGGGGGACGGCGAGATCGGCGGCGGAGTCCATGCAGGCGCGAATATGTTTAGCTGCCTCCGTCACCGCATCTTGAGCGACCTCGAAGACCAGTTCGTCGTGGACCTGCATGATCATGCGCGCCTGGGGTTGCTCGGTCTGGATCCAGGCATCGGCGGCGATCATAGCGCGCTTGATGATGTCGGCGGCGGTGCCCTGCATGGGGGCGTTGATGGCGGTACGCTCGGCACCGGCGCGGCGGGCCTGGTTGGGGTGGTCGATGTCGGGAAGGTAGAGGCGGCGGCCGAAGAGGGTTTCGACGTACTTGTCCCGGCGCGCCTGCTGGCGGGTGCGGTCCATGAACTCCTTTACCCCCGTGTAGCGCTGGAAATAGAGGTCCACGTAGGCCTGGGCTTCGCCGCGCTCGACGCCGAGCTGGCGCGCCAGGCCGAAGGCGGACATGCCGTAGATGAGGCCAAAGTTGATGGCCTTGGCCGAGCGGCGCTGGTTAGCGCTGACCTGGTCCGGCGCCAGGCCCCAGACCTCGGCGGCGGTGGCTTGGTGGATGTCCTGGCCGGCGGCGAAGGCGGCCAGCAGGCGCTCGTCGCCGGACAGGTGGGCCATGATGCGCAGCTCGATCTGGGAATAGTCGGCGGCGATTAGTTTGCAGCCCGGATCGGCGATGAAGGCCAGGCGGATGCGGCGCCCGTCCTCGCTACGAATGGGGATGTTCTGCAGATTGGGGTCCGAGGACGAGAGGCGCCCGGTGGCGGCCACCGCCTGGTGATAGGAGGTATGCACCCGCCCCGTCACCGGGCTGACCATCTGGGGCAGCTTGTCGGTGTAGGTCGATTTCAGCTTGGCGAGGCCACGATGCTCCAGAATGATCCGTGGCAGTTCATGGCCGGCATCGGCAAGCTGCTGCAGCACGGACTCGGAGGTCGATGGCGCCCCCTTGGGGGTCTTCTCCATTACCGGCAGGCCCTGCTCGGTGAAGAAAATATCGCCGATCTGCTTGGGGGAGCCCAGGTTAAAGGGCCGCCCGGCCACGGCATGGGCCGCCTCCTCCAGGGCGGCGATCCGTTCGGTCAGGTCGCGGCTCTGCGCGGCCAGGCGTTCCCGGTCGATGCGCACTCCTTGGCGCTCCATGCGCGAGAGCACCGGTACCAGGGGTATCTCGATGTCGCGGTAGAGGTGGGCCAGGCCCGGCATCTGCTTTAGACGGGGCCAGAAGGTCTGGTGGAGGCGCAGGGTGACCTCGGCGTCCTCGGCGGCATAGGGGCCGGCGACCTCGATGGGAACCTGATCGAAGCCTAGCTGTTTGGCCCCCTTACCGGCGATGTCCTCGAAGTGGATGGTTTTGTGGCCCAGGTACTTGAGGGCCAGGGAGTCCAGGTCGTGACGGCTGGCGGTGCTGTCGAGGACATAGGACTCCAGCATGGTGTCGTGGGCTATGCCCTTGAGCCCGATGCCATGATTGGCCAGCACGCTCATGTCGTACTTGAGGTTCTGGCCGGCCTTGGGCCGCGCCGGGTCCTCCAGCAACGGCTTGAGCCGCGCCAGCACCGTCTCCCGGTCAAGCTGGGCCGGGGCGCCCACATAGGCATGGGCCAGGGGGACATAGGCCGCCGCCCCCGCCTCCACCGCGAATGACAGGCCGACGATGCGGGCCTGGATATAGTCCAGGCTGGTGGTCTCGGTGTCGATGACGAAGAGTTTGGCCGCTGCCAGACGGGCCAACCAGGTGTCGAGGCGCGCCGGGTCGAGCAGGATTTCGCAGGCGGCTGGGTTGGCCTGGCTGGCGGCCGACGCCAGGCCGGCGGCCGAAACATCTCCCTGTGTCGCTCCTATCGCGCCTTCCATCCCCTCCAGGCTCTCCAGCAGGCGGCGCGATTCGATGCGCCGGTACCAGGTCCGTAGGGTTTCCCGGTCGGGCGCCGTGGGCTTCAGATCCACAAGCTCCAGGCCCAGGTCCAGATCGAGCTTGATGCGGGTCAGGGACCGCGACAGGGGGAGTTGGGCCAGGTTCTCGCGCAGCTTCTCGCCTACCTTGCCCTTGACCTGGCCAGCATTGGCCATGACGCCCTCCAGGTCGCCGAATTCCTGGAGCCACTTGACGGCGGTCTTGGGGCCGCAACTGGGCACGCCGGGGATGTTGTCCACGCTGTCGCCGACGAGGGTCAGGT
>JBFZDM010000064.1:0-3498 GCA_041307365.1 Chromatiaceae bacterium
CCCAGGCGGGGGTGGACGTCGGCCCAACCCAGCAGGGCCTGGACCCAGCGCCCCGCGCGCGGGCTATAAAAGAGAAAGAGGTGATGCACGCTCCAGGCCACGAGCCAGAGGGTCAGGACCAGGGCCAGGGCCAGGAGCACCAGCCGCACCGCGGCCTCCGCCGCCAATTCCAGGGAGGCGCCAAAGACGATGCCCGGCAGCAGGTAGGCCGGCGCCCAGGCCAGGGCCGAGAGCAGATTGGCGGCCAGGAAGCGCTTAGGGTCCATGCCCAGCATGCCCGCCACCAGGGGGATGACGGCGCGCACCGGCCCGACGAAGCGGCCAAGGGCCACGCTCTTGCCGCCATAGCGGGCAAAAAAACGCTCGCCGCTCGCCAGACTCTCCGGGTAGCGGGTGAAAGGCCAGAGGCCCCGCAGCCGGTCCTTGAAGCGCCAGCCGATCCAGTAGCTGATGCCGTCGCCCGCCACCGCTCCGGCCACGGCCCAGAGGCAAACCGACCAGAAATCCAGGGCCCCCGCCGCGATCAGGGCTCCGGCCCCCAGCATCATCACCACGCCGGGGACTATGATGCCCACCACCGCCAGCGATTCGCTCAGCGCCACCACAAAAACGAGCAGGTGCGCCCAGTGCGGATGGGCCGAAACCCAGGCGAGGAGTTCCTGAAGCAATTCGGTCATGGGGGCTGGCCTGGTTGCCTGATGAGTGAAGGCGATGGCGGATGCCGCTACCGGATGATCCGCCATCATGGCCCTTGATAAAGGCTAAAATCAACCCTCGCCAAGTGCATCTGGTTCCTGGTCACTCGATCGGGGTAGCCCGCGGCGATCCGTTCAAGCGCGATGACCGGAATTTAGGGGGTGAGGGGAAGATGCCTGCCCCGGTTTTCCCTTAACCCACCCCGAGGAAATGAATCCTTCCCCCAGGTGATGAGGCCACGTGATCACGCCATGACCCTCCCTTCCTGATTTGCCTCTGGCCGCGCCAGGAACGAGAGGGGGAACCCAATGGAAGGGGAGACGGGCCTCGGGGGTCTAGGCCATAATGGCGCCATTCGCACACCCTGTACCTTCGCTTCGGCGCTGGGCATTGAAAGAGAAAGCGGGTATCAAGGGGGGGGTACGAAACCCGATCAGCCAAGATAGTAGCTCTATAGAACAACAGGATAGCCGCGCCATGCTGCTGATGATCGATAACTCCGATTCCTTCACCTACAACCTGGGCCAGTTTTTGGGGGAGTTGGGGGTGGAGGTGCGTGTCTATCGCAATGACGAGATCGATTTACCGGGCGTGGCGGCCCTGGGGCCGGAGCGTATCGTCGTCTCGCCCGGGCCCTGCACGCCGATGGAGGCGGGCATCTCGGTGCCCCTGATTCGCGAGTTCGCCGGGCGAGTGCCCATCCTGGGCGTCTGCCTGGGGCATCAGTCCATCGGCCAGGCCTTTGGCGGCCATGTGATCAAGGCCCGCCAGGTCATGCACGGCAAGACATCCCCCATTTATCATGCCGACACGGGTGTCTTCTCCGGGCTCGACCGGCCCTTCCAGGCCACCCGCTATCACTCCCTGGTCGTGGAGGCGGCGACTTTGCCGGCCTGTCTGGAGGTGACCGCCTGGACCTGCACCCCGGATGGGGAACCTGATGAGATCATGGGTCTGCGCCATCGCGAGTTGCCGGTGCAGGGGGTGCAGTTCCATCCCGAATCCATTCTGACGCGGCAAGGCCATGAGCTGCTGCGTAATTTTCTTGAAGACCGCTAAGCGGCGAGCGCCGGGTCGGGACCTGGCCCCTCGTCTTTGATTCGAACCCGCCAGGCCGGCCTGGCGTCCGTCCAGCCACAACCAGCGACACTAACGGGAGGATGACAGCCGTGGACATGAAGCAGGCGATCGCCAAGGTCATAGTGCGCCATGACCTGACAAACGAAGAGATGACCTCCGCCATGCGCCTCATCATGACCGGAGGGGCCACGCCGGCGCAGATCGCGGGATTTTTGGTGGCCTTGCGCATGAAGGGCGAGACGGTGACGGAGATCGCCGCCGCGGCGGCGGTGATGCGGGAACTGGCGATGCCAGTGAATTTGTCCGACATAGGCCCGGCGGTGGATATCGTCGATGGCACCCTGGACCTGCGGAGCCAGTCCCACGGCCCCTCCGGCCTGGAGCGGGCGGTGGACATAGTTGGCACCGGCGGCGATGCCTCCGGCACCTTCAACGTTTCCACCGCCAGCATGTTCGTTGCCGCGGCGGCGGGTTGTCATGTGGCCAAGCACGGTAACCGCTCGGTCTCCAGCCACTCTGGCAGCGCCGATGTCCTGGAGGCGGCGGGCGTCCGTCTGGACCTGACGCCCGCCCAGGTCGCCCAGTGCGTGCGCGAGGCCGGGGTCGGTTTCATGTTCGCCCCTGGCCACCACAGCGCCATGAAGCATGCCATCGGTCCCCGTCGCGAGTTGGGCGTGCGGACCCTGTTCAATATCCTGGGTCCCCTCACCAACCCCGCGGGCGTGACCAGCCAGGTCCTCGGCGTCTTCAGCGAGGAACTCCTGATACCCCTGGCCGAGGTGCTGCAACGCCTGGGCAGCCATCATGTCATGGTGGTCCATTCCCGCGATGGCCTGGACGAGATCAGTATCGGCGACAGCACCGAGGTCGCCGAGTTGAAGGATGGCGAGATCCGCCGGTACAGCCTGCGTCCGGAGGATTATGGCCTGGCGCGCGCGTCCCTGGACGGCATCCGGGTGACTGGCCCCGCCGATAGCCTGGCGATGCTCATGGGCGTGCTGGATGGCCAGCCCGGACCCGCCCGGGATATCGTGGTGCTCAACGCCGGGGCCGGGATCTATGTCGCCGGCGTCACCGTCAGCCTGGCGGAGGGCGTGCGCTGGGCGGCGGCGGCCATCGACAGCGGCGAGGCCCGTAACCGCCTCGACCGGCTGGTGGCCCTGACCCAGGGCTTTGCCTGATCCGCGGGTTGCCAAATGCCATGGCCGAGATCCCTGACATCCTCCGCGAGATCATGGCCCGCAAGGCGGTCGAGGTCGCCGCGCGCCGCCAGCGCGTGCCCCTTCAAGCCCTGACAGTGGCGCTGACCGCCGCGTCCCCAACCCGTGGCTTTGCCGACGCCCTGCTGGCGAAGGTCGCCGCTGGCCAGCCGGCGGTGATCGCCGAGATCAAGAAGGCATCACCCAGCAAGGGCGTGCTGCGGGAGGACTTTCACCCGGCAGAGATTGCCGCCGGTTACGAGCGCGGTGGCGCGGCCTGCCTGTCGGTCCTCACTGACCTGGACTTCTTCCAGGGGTGCGACGACTACCTGAAGGAGGCCCGTGCCGCCTGCGGACTGCCGGTCATCCGCAAGGACTTCATCCTGGATCCCTACCAGGTCTTGGAGGCCCGGGTCCTGGGGGCGGATTGCATCCTGCTCATCGCCGCCTGCCTGTCCGATGCGCGGATGCGGGATCTGAACGCCCAGGCGCTGGAGCTGGGGATGGATGTCCTGATCGAGGT
>JBFZDM010000067.1:0-4460 GCA_041307365.1 Chromatiaceae bacterium
GCCCCGGACCCGGGCGCCGATGATGACCCCCGCCCAGGTGACGGCGACCATCATGGGGAGGGTGCCGAGGCCGAAGGCGAGCATGAGCAACCCGGCGCGCCCAGGGTCGCCAGTGGCGGCGGCCTTGATGGCGACGGAAAAGACCAGGCTGCAGGGGACCAGGCCGTTTATGGTCCCGAAGAGGGGGGCGGACCAGGACCGACGGGTCGGGCCCTGGAGATCGAAGCGAACCTCCATGCCTCCAGTTGGCGCCATGGAGGGGCGTTTGTGAGGGGCAAGGAGCATCCTCAGCCCCAGGACCAGGATCAGGAGGCCAGCCCCCATCATGAGGATCCCTTGCCCCTTGCCGGTCAGGCCCGTCTGCGCCAGGGTCCGCCCGGCCAGGGCGCCGGCCATGCCCAGGAGGGCGTAGATGAGGAGGCGGCTACCATGGTAGAGGAGTTGGGGGGTAAGCCGGGGTTGGGTTTGACGCTGGACGAAGTAGCCCCCCGCCAGGCCGCCACACATGCCGAGGCAGTGCAGGGCGCCGAAGAGGCCGGTGGCGAAGGCCATCGCCAAGGTCAAATCCGCGTTCACAGCATCTCCCGGACTATCTTTTCGAAGAGTTCCGGCGCCGTTTCGCCGAGGATGCGGGTAATGAGCCGGCCCTCGCGGTCAATGAAATAGGTAGTGGGCAGGCCAGTGACGCCGTATTGGCGGGCCAGGCCACCGTCTTCGTCCAGTAGTACCCGATAGGAAATGTCAAGCTTCGCGATGAAGCGGGCGGCGGTATCCCGGTCCTGTCTTACGTTCACCGCCAGCACTCGCAGCCCCTGGTCGCGGAATTCCCGATAGACGGGCTCGATGTCGCGCATCTCGGTGGCGCAGAAGGGGCACCAGTCCGCCCAGAAGCGCAGGGCAACCACCTGGCCCTGGAGGTCTTGGGGGAAACTCAGGGTGGCCCCGTCGAGGTCGGGCAGGGTGAAGGCTGGCGCCGGCTGGTGGTTTTCCAGCTTTGGCGCCTCCTTGCCGCAGCCGGCAAGAAGGAGGGCCGTCAGATAGATGGGAAGTAAGAATAGGGGTTTCATCGCATTTATAGTGGTCGGTGGTCGGTTATCGGTGGTCGGGAGGATGCGGCCATCGGTAATTGTGGCGATTAGCCGCGGACCAAATCCGCAAACCGGGATGTGTTGGATATCATTGAGCAATGGGTTATGCAGTTGGCGCAGTCCGCTATTTCTTATCAGGAGCCCAAGAGGTTAAGGTTTGAACTCAGCACCAGCCAGGTCGCGACGCCATAAAAGAGGCCGAACAGAATCAGGGCCATGCCAGCCAGGCGGGGGCCCTCGGCGGCGATGATGGGTTTAAGGCTCGGCGCCGAGCGCCAGGCCTCCATCAAGCCCGCGCCCAGGGCCAGGGCGGTGGCGGCGAACAAGGGGACATAGAGCCCATAGCCGACGAAGTCATGCCCGGACTTGAGCAGGCAGAAGGGGCAATGGTGGTGCGGATGCTCATAGACATAGAGGGCTACGCCGGAGACGATGGCGCCGATGGCGACGGCAAAGGTCACGGCCGCCATCAGGACGAAGAGCCAGCCGCCGCGCCTTCGGCGCCAATAGCGCAGGCCGGCCGCCAGCAGCGCCAGCCCGCTCAGATAGAAGGCGGCGAGGCTGGCCGCCGGGTCCAACCCCGCGACCTCCGCCGCCACCCCCGCGCCCTCGGGGCCGAAGAGGGAGCCGCAGCAGGAGGTGATGAGATCCGGGTTCAATCCAGTGAAAAAGAGCCACTGCACCGTGGCCTCCGCCAGGGCCAGGGGGGCGATGAGCAACAGGAGCCCGTATTTGGGGCGGACCAGGGGGTAATCGGGGGCCTGGTTGTCCACCCGGTTCAGCGTCAGCCAGGCGGCGCCGGCAAAAAAGAGGGCCACCTTGAGATAGAGGGCGGGCCAGCCCCAGGGGTTGGCATTGAGTACGCCGGTGGCGCACATGGCGCCGACGAACTGGGTCGAGAGTTGTTCGGCGTTATAGACGAAGAGCAGGAGCGAGAGCAGGTTGGCGGCGAAGACCCAGGCCACCAGGGTGGCGATGAGGTAGGTGCGCCTCTCCAGCTCCAGTTGGCGCTCGCTGCCGCTGCTCAAGTCCCAGTGCCGCAGGATCTGAATCGCGAACCCAGCCGCCAGCAGCAGGAGGAAGGCCTGGGTCAGGGAGGCCAGGTTCAGGGCCAGGATGGCTGGGTTCAGGGGCATGTCGCTCTAGGCCAGCCGACCGTCGCGCAGTTCCACCAGGCGCGAGACTAGGGCGTGGTCGAAGACGAGGGGGTCGTGGGAACTGATAAGGACGCCCTTGCCCTGGTCCGCCAGCTCGCCGATGAGGGCCAGCAAGTCGCGGGAGAGCTGGCTGTCCAGGTTGGCGGTGGGTTCGTCGGCGATGAGGATGCAGGGGTCGTTGATCAGGGCGCGGCAAATGGCGGCGCGCTGGGCCTCGCCGCCGGAGAGCCACTCCGCCTTGTTATGCGCCCTTTCCTCCAGGTGGAACTGCCGCAGCAGGCCCAGGGCCTTGTCCCGGAGCCTGCCCGCGGCCGGCGCCAGCGGGTAGGCGGGCAGCATGACGTTCTCCAGTACCGTCAGGCCCCGGATCAGGTTGAAGCGCTGGAAGATGAAGCCGAAGGTGGAGCGCCGTACTTGCGTCATGAAGCGTTCCGGCAGGTTCGAGAGGGTCCGCCCCTCCAGATGGATGCGGCCGCTGCTGGGGCGGGAGAGGCAGCCGATCATGGCCAAGAGGCTGGTCTTGCCGGAGCCGCTGGGACCCTTGAGGACGGTAACGCCCTTTGTTTCCAATTCCAGGCTGACATCCCGCACCGCCCAGACCTCATTGTGACGGCCCTGGTTGAAGACCTTGCTGACCTTGTCGAGACGGATCATCGCATCACCTGGTCCGGGTCGGTGACGGCGGCGCGCCAGATGGGGATGATGGTCGCCACCGTGTAGGGAAAGACGGTGAAGAAGAAGAGAGTCGCCACTTGGAGGCCATCCACGAAGGGCACGGGGCTGAAGTCCGGGTAGAGGACGGCCCAGCCCTTGAGAACGGGGGCGAAGAGGGCGGCGGAGAAGTGAAAGACATGGACATAGGCCAGCAGATAGCCGGCGAGGAAGGCTGTCAGCGACAGGGCCGCGCCCTCCCAGAACTTCATGCGCAGCACGTCTCCCGTCTCCCAGCCGATGGCCTTGAGGATGCCGATCTCCCGCCGCTCTTCGGCGCTGAGCCCCGAGGCCCGGTCCCAGGCGAAGATGACGAAGGCCAGCAGGGCCCCCGTCAGCAGGACGAAGACCAGCCCCTGACGCCAGCCGAAGATGGCGTCATAGGTGCGCAGGATCTCCTCGCGCAGGATGGGGCGGGTATCCGGCAGGGCCAGGCTGATCTTCTCCGCCACCTTGCGCACCTCGACCGGGTTGCGCACCCTCAGCACGATGTCAGTGAAGCGGTCCGCCGGAAAGTCGAAGAAGCGGCGGAAGTCATCGCTGTTCATCAGCATCAGGTCGCTGGAGACCAGCTCGGTGTCCGCGTCCAGCAGGGCCGCGATCTTGAGGGAGAAGGGCTCGCCCCGGGCCGAGCGCAGGCTCAGGTAATCACCTGGGCCCAGCCCGCGCGTGCGTGCTACCCCGGCACCGAGCCGTACCTCGCCCGCCGCCGGGGGGGCCTCGCGGGGCACCATCAGGGTGTAATTCGCCCGAGCCGCCGGGTCGTAGAAGTAACCCCAGAGTCGGCCGTAACTCTCGCTCACGCCGCGGATCTGGCCGAGACGTTCCAGGTAGCTGGCGGGCACGAGGTCATGCCGCCCGGCGAGCAGGCGCTGCACGATCAGCTCGGGTGACTCGGCCAGCACCAGGGCCGCCTCCTGACGCAGGGACTGGGTAAAGAGCAGGGTCGAGGCCAACAGGAAGACGATCAAGCCATAAACCAGCAGCAAGCCCAGATGCTTGCCAGGCCGGCGCGCCAGGGACGACAGGCTGTAGTCGAGGAGATAGCCTTGACGGCGCAGGAAGGCGATCATGGCCGGGTGCCCCCCATCGCCGGCACCAGGGAGCCAGTGGGGAAATGCTCCAGGGCCAGGGGGTGATCCTGAAAGGCGCTGTGCAGGTCCGCCTGGCTGGGGTGGCGCGTGTAGCGGGCCTCGGTGAAGAGGGCCAGGTCCGTCAGGTCGAGGGCCGCCACCAGTGCCGAACGCTTGGCGATGCCGGTTGCCCCCGCCCGGGTCGCCAGGCCGGCATGCACGAATGTCAGGGCGAACAAGAGCACACCCAGTCCCAGCGCCCACAAAAAGGGGCCCGACTTACGCCGCTCCGCTCTGGTAATGGCAAAAGATTTCACTTCTCTGTCCAGGACCCTGTCCAAAGGTACTGCTGGTACCGCACCGGAGTTCTCGCCCACCCGGCTCTATCCGTGGCGGCGAATGAATTTTAGCTTAGCCCGCGCTACCCGCCG
>JBFZDM010000089.1:0-3190 GCA_041307365.1 Chromatiaceae bacterium
AGCGGCTCGGTGACCCTCACGGCGGGGGATTACTACTTCCAGGTCAAGGGAACCGGCATGGGCGCGGGCAATTCCGTCGATTACAGCGGCACCATGACCTTCATGACCTCCGCGGCCCCCGCCTACGTCTCAGGCGCCCCCGAGCCGGCTGACTGGCTGCTCATGATCTCAGGGTCGGCCTTCCTGGTCTGGGCCGTGCGACGACGCAAGGCGCTGGCGGCATTGACGGCGGTACCGGCCTGGTCCCCGTCATGAGGACTCATCTGCCTCATGGCCCAGGCTGGCGCACAGGCAGGCCCGCAGTGATCCTGACGGCCTTGACGTCGCTGATCCTGGCTGGCTGCGACCGGCCCGGGCTGGAGGAGGGCCAGGTGCTTGCCCGCGTCAACGGCGATGAGATTTCGGTTCACCAGCTCAACTTTGCCAAGTCTCAGTCGCCAACCAAACTACTGGGGGAGGCCGACCTCAAGGCCATGATCGAGAAAATGATCGATCGGCAGTTGTCGGTTCAGCAGGCCCTGGCGAACAAGCTCGACCGCCGTCTGGAGGTCATGATGCGTCTGGAGGAGGCACGCCTTGACATCCTGGCCGCCGCCTATGCGGATCACGTGAATGCGATGAATCCTCCGCCCTACGACCAGGGCGCGGCCGCATTTTATGCCGAACACCCCGCCATCTTTGCCGAGCGCAAGATTTACCGTTTGCGCGAGATATCGATTCCCGCGGATTCGCCAACCCTGCCGGAGGCCCAGGCTCGGCTGGAGCACAAGGAGGATCTGGAAGTGGTCATCGCCTGGCTGAAACAGCAGCCCGGCAGCTTCACCGATCAGGCGGCTCTGAGACCCGCGGAGCAGTTGCCCATTGAGGTCGCGGCCATGCTCCATCGCGTCAAGCCCGGGGAGACCATCGCCTTCCGCCTGCCACGTGCCCTGGTCGTCTATCACCTGCTGTCTGCCGAATCCGCGCCCCTGGCCCTCAAGTCCGCCGAACCGCTCATCAAGTCCTACCTAAAAAAACAGCATGAATCCGCGCAATTCAGGAATGAACTGCAACGCTTGCGCGGCAACGCCGACATCATCCGGAGCGCCCAGATCCAGTGAGCAGGGGGACAGAAATGCCCGCCACCGCTCTGCCTGCCATCAAACCCGGTGACTGGCCGCGTCTCGCCCTGCCTGCCCTGGCCTTACTGGGTCTGCTGATTCCGACCTATTACAACGTGGCCATGGGTCTGTGGCAGAACGAGGAACACGGTTACGCCCCGCTTCTGGCCATCCTGGCCCTGGGTCTGATCCTGCATCACGCCCGCGGCATCCATCTGGCACCCAAACCGGGCTTCCCCCTCCTCGGCGCCAGCCTCCTGGTCTTGGGTGCCTTGGGCTATGTGCTGGGCCGCTCACAGAAGATCGAGTTGCTGGAACTGGCCGCCGGCATCCCCCTGCTGGCCGGGACCCTGGCGATCGTCGGCGGCCGGGAAGCCCTGCACCGGATGCGCTTCCCGCTATTCTTTCTGGTGTTTTCCCTGCCTTACCCGGCCTGGGTCATCGACAGCCTGACCAACCCCCTGAAGCTATGGATTTCAGAAGGTGCAGAGGCCGTCCTCTATGCCTGGGGCTATCCGGTGGCCCGTACCGGCGTGGTGGTGGCCCTGGGCCCCTATCGGCTGCTGGTGGAGGATGCCTGTTCTGGCCTCCATTCCCTGATTTTTCTCTCCGCTCTGGGCCTGCTCTACATCCATTTGACCGGCCCCCGCGAACCCTGGCACCGGCTGGTGCTGGTGGCCGCCCTTCTGCCGATTGCCGTGATGGCCAATTTCGTCCGGGTCCTGATCCTGATGCTGGTCACCTACCACTTTGGCGATGCCATCGGTCAGGGATATTGGCATGACCTGGCCGGTATCCTCCTGTTCGTGACGGCCTTCGCGGGACTGTTCGGTCTGGACAGCCTCCTGGCGATGGCAGGATCGCAATTCAGGCCCCCGTCTCGGCCTGTCAGCCCCCCGCAAACGGCATTGCCGCCAGGTCCCTCTGGGCGGATACTCAGCTGGGGACAGAGTCTGCTGCTCACGGCGGCCTTGGTTGTTACCGGCACCCTGTCCGTGGCAATGATGCCGCAGCGAATGATGGCGGACAGCAAGCACCTGCCTGCCTTGGAAAGCCTGATCCCCCACCGCTTTGGCGACTGGCGGCATGACGACCTGACGGACAAGCTGCTGATCAAACCGCGAATGAAAGCCGCGCCCGACCCCCACGACCAGGCCCTGGCACGGACTTACGTCAACGGCCAGGGCGAACGGGTCATGCTTTTCGTCTCCTATGGCAGCAATCAACTGGGACACGAATTTCAGGAGCATCGCCCTGAATTCTGCTACCGGGCAGCGGGGTTCACCCTGCTCGAAACGAGCGATGCCCGCTTGTCCCTTTCGGCCCAGGACCTTAAGGTGCGGCAACTGCTGGCGCAACAGAACGAGCGCCTTGAGGCCATTACCTACTGGATGACGATTGGCGATCTGCCAACTCTGCCCGGGGTTCCGCGCAAGATCGAACAGCTCCGCCATGGTCTGCGCGGGGAAATCCCCGACGGCATGCTGGTGAGGGTGTCCAGCCTGAAGATGGCAGGCACGGACGCCTTCGGCCTGCAGGCCCGCTTCATCGCCGATCTGCAGCGGGCGGTGCCGGATGGCTTCGGCTTCAGACCGGTGCCGGCAACTCCTGCGGACTGACCCCAGCCTGAGCCCTTGGGCGATACGGCGCCACAGCCGCAGGAAGGCCGCCGCCTCCGGCCAGGATGACCCCGGTGGCATGGGCCAGGGCCTGTGCCTGATTTTGGTCCGGGATTGCCAGGATAATCGGGCTATCCTAAGTAGGAGGCGCCTGCCACAGCGGCGCCAAAGCGGGTTGCGCCCCAAGCCTTGCGCTCAGGGAGCGCGGTCTCGCCTCTCAACTGGCCTTTAGGTCCCGACCGCCCGGGTAACACTGTTTTCCATACCTTCGAAGCCTGACGCAGACTCCCAGCCCCTGAACTCCAGATTCCAGATGAGCGCCACCCCCCTCCGCCTCGACGACCCCCGGCCCCTCGCGGCCACCAATGCCTGGCTGCTGCTGACCGGCGCCCTGATCCTGGCTGGGCTCCTTTGGTGGGCCCTGGAGCCGGAGATCCCCGGGGTCTGGTATCTGGCCACCCTCAAGCTGCA
>JBFZDM010000101.1:0-14502 GCA_041307365.1 Chromatiaceae bacterium
ACGGGGGCAAAGAGATCGCGGCCATGAAAGCTGGGGGACAGGGTCGTGGGGCGCCAATCAATGCGGTAGAGAAGGCATTGGGGGTCAAGGCGGGCGATCAAAGCCAACAGACCATTGTCCGGGCCGATGAAGAGATTGCCACCACACTCCAAGGCGATGGCCAGGCGTTCGCCACCCACGCCAGGATCAACTATCCCCAGGTAGATGGTGTGCTGTGGCATATCCCGGACCAGTGCCGGTAGCAAGTAGGCGGCCAGGTCTGGCCGGAAGGGCGTCAGATCCGAAATGAGATCGATGACTGGCAGATCTGGTAAAGCCTGGGCCAAAAGCAACCTGACCTGCCCCACATAAGGGCTCGCCGCGCCGAAATCGGTGAAGAGGGCGATGCGCTCAACGGGAATCATGAGGGAATAGAGAAGGGTGGTGAACAGGGCAAAGACGAAAAAACCGAGGATAGCCCGGCTTTTCGTCTCGGTCGGGTAAGGTAAGGAGGTTTAGGACTCCTTGGGCTCCGCCATTTCACCCGCCGGGCGGCCCACTAATTCGACATAGGCCATGGGAGCCGCGTCGCTGGCACGAAAGCCGCACTTAAGGATACGCAAATAGCCACCTGGGCGGCCCAGATAGCGCGGCCCCAACTCAGTGAAGAGCTTGGCCACCACGGCATCGTCACGCAGGCGGGCGAAAGCGAGCCGCCGCTTGTGAACCGAATCCTGCTTGGCCAGCGTGATCAAGGGCTCGGCGACGCGCCTCAGCTCCTTGGCCTTGGGGAGAGTGGTCTTGATCAGCTCGTGACTGAAAAGGGAATTCGCCATGTTTTTGAACATGGCCTCACGGTGAGAGCTAGTGCGATTGAGATGCCTTCCGGCCTTACGATGACGCATGGTTGTGTACTCGGATCCAGAATTAACGCGCCCTCGGCGCTGCCTCATCCCCACCTGTACGGCTTAAGGGGGTTTTGGTCCTGATCTCGCCCTGCGGCTGGCCTCGATTAGAGGGGGAGACCCGACCACCGGGTGTTTATCACAGGATTCCCAACGGCCGACACCTACTTGATCGCCAGTTCGTCAATGTTCTCCGGAGGCCAGTTCTCCAGACGTGATCCCAACGACAGGCCACGGATGGCGAGGACATCCTTTATCTCGGTAAGCGACTTCTTACCCAGATTCGGCGTCTTGAGAAGTTCCACCTCGGTTCGCTGGATGAGATCTCCAATGAGGTAGATGTTTTCAGCCTTGAGACAATTGGCGGACCGTACCGTCAATTCGAGGTCGTCCACTGGCCGTAGCAACATGGGGTCAAAGATTGGCTTCTCGGGTTCCAGGTAGGCCCCGAAGTCCTCGTAGGATGTCCGCTCTAAGGCTACAAAACTACCCAATTGATCGCGCAGGATGGCAGCAGCCTGTTGAACGGCACCCTTAGGGTCAATGGTACCATTGGTCTCCAGATCAATCACCAAGCGATCAAGATCGGTCCTCTGTTCCACGCGGGCAGACTGCACGTCGATGGCGACCCGGCGTACCGGGCTAAAGGAGGCGTCTAAGGGCAGTTTGCCGATGGGACGCTCCTCGCCACCTTCCAGTTCACGCTGCGTGACCGGTTCGTAACCCCGACCCCGGCGTACCGTCAAGGTCATGCTGAGGGCGGTCTTACCCGTGATATTGGCAATGATCAAGTCTGGGTTGGCGATCTCGGCGCTGTGGTCGAGGGCGATGTCCGCCGCCGTTACCTGGCCGGGCCCTACCTTGTAAAGGGTAAAGGTCGCCTCGTCCTTTCCGTGCAGCGAGATGGCGAGTTCCTTGAGGTTGAGCAAGATCTCCAGCACATCTTCCCGTACGCCTTCCAGCGTAGTGTATTCATGAAGGATGCCCTGGATCTCGACCTCGGTGACCGCGCAACCGGACATGGAGGAGAGCAGGATGCGGCGCAGGGCATTGCCCAAGGTATGCCCGAAGCCACGTTCAAGCGGCTCCAGTGAAATGCGGGCGCGGCTTGGGCTTCCATCCACGGGATCTACTTTGACAATCCGTGGCTTGAGGAAGTCGCTAACAGCATCAGGCATGCAAAAATCCTCTCCGTTGCCTTACTTGGAGTACAACTCCACGATCAGCGATTCATTGATATCGGCCGGGAGGTCGGAACGGTCAGGGTAGCGTTTGAAGACCCCCTTAAGGCCCTTGGTGTCCACCTCGACCCAGTCTACAAAGCCGTATTGGGCGGCCAGCGCCAGGGCATTTTGGACCCGGACCTGCTTTTTGGCCTTTTCTCTCACCTCGATCTCGTCTGCTTCCCGCACCTGGTAGGACGGGATGTTGACCGTCTTGCCATTCACGAGGACGCCCTTGTGGGCAACGAGTTGACGAGCCTCGGCGCGCGTGGATCCGAAACCCATGCGATAAACCACATTGTCAAGACGCTGCTCTAGCAGAAGCAGCAAGTTCTCGCCTGTGGCGCCCTTCTGCGAAGCGGCATCCGTGTAGTAATTGCGAAACTGCTTCTCCATCACGCCATAGATACGGCGGACCTTCTGCTTTTCGCGCAACTGGACACCGTAGTCGGAAACACGACGACGGCGATCGCCGGCCTGTCCGGGCGCCTTCTCCAAGTTGCACTTGGTATCAATTGAACGCGCCCGGCTCTTCAGGGAGAGATCCACCCCTTCACGACGCGCCTGTTTACAGGTTGGGCCAATGTACCTTGCCATCTCGATTCCTAGCTTTTAACGACTTAGACGCGCCGCTTCTTGGGCGGGCGGCAGCCATTATGGGGAATGGGCGTCACATCCTGGATGCCGGTGATCTTGAAGCCCGCGTTGTTGAGGGCCCGCACGGCGGACTCACGTCCAGGACCCGGGCCCTTGACGTTGACATCCAGGTTCTTGACACCGTATTCCTTCGCCGCCTGCCCGGCCCGATCGGCCGCGACCTGTGCCGCGAAGGGGGTGCTCTTGCGTGATCCGCGGAATCCTGAACCCCCGGAGGTGGCCCAAGCCAAGGCATTACCCTGGCGATCCGTGATTGTGACGATGGTGTTGTTGAAGGAAGCGTGGACGTGCGCAATGCCATCCGCGACCTGCCTCTTCACCTTCTTTTTAACGTTACGAGTCGGTTTTGCCATCAGATATTACCTGGCGTAGGCCTGGAGCCCAGGTTAGCGCTTGATTGGACGCCGCGGACCCTTGCGGGTACGGGCATTAGTTCGGGTGCGCTGACCGCGGACTGGCAGACCACGGCGGTGCCGGATGCCGCGATTGCAGCCGAGGTCCATGAGGCGCTTGATGTTCATGGACACCTCACGTCTCAGATCACCCTCGACAGTGAACTTGGCCACCTCGGAGCGCAGCTTGTCGACCTGTTCCTCGGTAAGATCCTTCATCTGAACGCCATGGGCGATGCCAGCGGCGTCGCAGATCTCGGCCGCGCGAGTACGGCCCACACCATAGATCGCGGTCAGCGCGATCACGGCATGCTTTCTGTCGGGGATATTGACACCGGCGATACGGGCCATGCTCTTCTGTCTCCAAATCCACTTAGGCTGTGCGCGCGTAATCGCGCAATATAACAGATTTTAGCGATTAGTCAACGCGATGGCGTCAACCCTGGCGCTGCTTGTGCTTGGGATCCTTACAAATCACGCGCACGATGCCGTTGCGCCTGACGATCTTGCAGTTGCGGCAAATCTTTTTTACCGATGCCCTTACTTTCATGATTATTCTCCCGAAGGTTCTTGCGAAGGCCGACCAGGACTGTCCCGTCAGCGCATAAGGCCGCCGCCCGGCGCCCTGAGATTGGCCTTCTTCATCAGTCCCTCATATTGATGGGACATAAGGTGCGCCTGCACCTGGGCCATGAAATCCATCACAACCACGACCACAATGAGGAGTGAGGTGCCGCCAAAATAAAAGGGTACGTTCCAGCCGACGATTAGGAATTCCGGCATCAGGCAGACGGCGGTGATGTAGATGGCGCCGGCGGCGGTGAGTCGTGTCATGACCGTGTCGATGTAACGCGCCGTCTGCTCGCCGGGACGAATGCCGGGGATAAAGGCCCCGGAACGCTTCAAATTATCCGCCGTCTCCTTAGCGTTGAAGACCAGCGCCGTGTAGAAGAAGCAGAAGAAGATGATGGCGACGGCGTAGGCGATAACATAGACAGGCTCACCCGGCGAGAGTTTGCTGGTGATATCGGCAATCCAACGCATGCCCTCCGTTTGCCCAAACCACTGTCCCAGGGTGCCAGGGAAGAGGATGATGCTAGACGCGAATATGGGAGGAATGACACCAGCCATATTAAGCTTGAGAGGCAGATGGGAACTTTGAGCCGCCATCAGGCGCCGCCCTTGCTGACGCCGGGCATAATTGACGGTAATGCGCCTCTGACCGCGTTCGACAAAGACGACGAAGGCCGTGACAGCCAGGGCCAATACAAATATGGCCAACACTGCCAAGGCATTCATTTCGCCAGTGCGCACCAACTCCAGGGTGCCACCAATGGCGGATGGCAATCCTGCCACGATGCCCGCGAAGATGATAAGGGAGATACCATTGCCGATACCGCGCTCGGTAATCTGCTCGCCAAGCCACATGAGGAACATGGTACCCGTGACTAGGGACAGAGTCGCCGTAAAGACAAAGCCATAGCCGCTCTGCACGACGATGGAAGACCCGCCGGCGGACTGACCCTGGAGAGCGATCGAGATGCCAATGGCCTGAAAGGTCGCCAGGACCACGGTGCCGTAACGGGTATATTGGGTGATCTTACGCCGGCCCTGCTCCCCTTCCTTCTTGAGCTGCTCGAGTTTGGGAATCACCGCCGTCATCAACTGCATGATGATGGAGGCGGAGATGTAAGGCATGATACCCAGGGCAAAAAGACTGGCGCGCTCCAGGGCACCGCCAGAAAACATGTTGAACATGTCCAGGATGGAACCCTGGTTCTGGTCGAACAGGATCGCCAGGGCCTCCGGGTTGACCCCAGGCACCGGGATGAAGGTCCCGATACGATAGACAAACAGGGCGCCAAGCACGAACAGCAGGCGCTGGCGCAACTCTGTCAGACGACCCATGCCGCCCAGAGCCTCGGTCATCGAGGACGTGGTCTTGGCCATGATTGGTCAGGCTCCCGCTAGGACTCGACGGTGCCGCCGGCCGCCTCAATGGCAGCGCGTGCGCCCTTGGTCACGCCGACACCGCGTACCTGAAGGGCAGCATCGAGGCTACCAGAGGCGATGATCTTGACCATGCGGATCTTGGTGCCGATGAGACCGGCCGCCCGCAAGGCGACCAGATCCACCACGCCCCCCTCGACACGCTTCAGGTCCCCCAGACGAACCTCATCAGTCACCATGGCCTTGCGGGAACGGAAGCCGACCTTGGGCAAACGGCGCTGCAGAGGCATCTGACCGCCCTCGAAACCCACCTTGTGGAGGCCCCCGGCGCGTGACTTCTGGCCCTTGTGTCCACGGCCCGCAGTCTTGCCGAAACCGCTGCCAATACCACGTCCCAGGCGCTTGGATGCCTTCTTACCGCCAGGACCAGGACTGAGTTCATTTAAACGCATCTGAGGATTCCTCCACCACTTTGACCATGTAGGAGACCTTATTCACCATGCCGCGAGTGGCGGGGGTATCCTCGACCTCAACGACCTGATGCATGCGCCTCAGACCCAGGCCCTTGACACAGGCCTTGTGATGGGCAAGGCGACCATAGGAGCTGCGCACCAAAGTCACCTTCATCATTTTCTTGTCAGCCATCGCTTACCCCAGGATCTCTTCCGCTGTCTTGCCACGCTTGGCCGCCACGGCCCCTACATCGGTCATGGTCCGCAGGCCGTTGAGGGTGGCGCGAACCAGGTTCATGGCGTTGTTGGTACCGATGCACTTGGCGAGGACATTCTGGACACCTAGCACCTCGAAGACGGCGCGCATGGCGCCACCAGCGATGATGCCGGTGCCCTCGGACGCAGGCTGCATGAAGACCTTGGCAGCGCCATGCCGGCCACTGATCGGGTATTGCAAGGTGTTGCCCTTAAGTTTGACATCAATCATGTTTTTTCGGGCGCTTTCCATGGCCTTCTGTATGGCTATTGGTACTTCGCGGGCCTTACCGGTGCCAAAACCAACTCGGCCCTTTCCGTCACCAACCACCGTCAAGGCGGAGAAGGCAAACTGACGCCCACCTTTGACCACCTTGGCTACGCGTCGCACACCCACCAACTTTTCGAGAAATTCGTCGCCTTCCGGCTTTGGATTGTAGTTCGACATGGTTCAGCCCCTAGAATTGCAGGCCGCCATCACGAGCGGCATCGGCTAGCGCCTTGACGCGCCCGTGGTAGCGAAAGCCCGAGCGGTCAAAGGCGACCTTTGCAACGCCCGCCGATTTGGCGCGCTCGGCGATGGCCTTGCCTACGGCGGCGGCCGCTGCGACGTTGCCGGCATGACCCGGGAGGGTGGCGCGAACGGCTTTCTCCAGGGTCGAGGCGGAGGCCACGACCATGTCACCACGAGCACCCGGTGCTATGACCTGAGCATAGATATGACTCGGAGTGCGGAACACGCATAGCCGGAACACAGCCAATTCGCGAATCTTGGCGCGGCCCCGGGCAGCGCGACGCAGGCGAGCTTGTTTCTTGTCCATTTCCGTACCCCTTACTTCTTCTTAGTCTTCTTGGTCTCTTTACGCAAGACCTGCTCGGTCGCGTAACGGACGCCCTTGCCCTTGTAGGGCTCCGGCGGGCGGAAGGCGCGAATTTCAGCCGCCACCTGTCCCACCATCTGCTTGTCGGCGCCCGAGACCAGAATTTCGGTCTGGGTTGGGGTGACAATATTGATCCCCTCGGGGACCGCATAGTTGATCGGATGAGAGTAGCCTAGGCTCAGATTCAGGTTCTTACCCTGGACCTGGGCCCGGTAACCCACGCCAATGAGAGTCATTTTACGCTCGAAACCTGCGGAACATCCCACGACCATATTATTGAGCAAGGAGCGGGTAGTGCCGGCCTGGGTCCAGGCTTCCTGCGTCGCTGGCTCCAAGGGAGCGATCTTGAGGATCCCCTCTTCCTGGACGACTCTCACCAGTGGGTGCAAATTCCAAGTCAAGGTGCCCTTGACTCCCTTGATCTGTACGGATTGACCGGCGATCTCCACCGTGACGCCCTTCGGTACCGTAACGGGTGCCTTTGCGATACGTGACATGATTGTTTACCCTCCGTCAGGCTACAAAGGCGACGATTTCGCCACCGAATCCAGCCTTGCGGGCGGCGCGGTCGCTCATCAGACCCTGGGAGGTGGACACGATCGCGACGCCGAGGCCACCCCGCACGGAGGGCAACTCATCCTTGCCACGATAGATCCGCAGCCCCGGCCGAGAAACCCGCTTAACAAACTCAATGACGGGCTTGCCGCGATAATACTTGAGCTTGATGACCAGTTGGGGTTTTGTGCCATTCTCTTCTACCGACACCTCGGCAAGGTAGCCTTCATCCTTAAGGATCTGAGCAATGGCATGTTTGTACTTCGAGGAGGGCATGGCAATGGTGACCTTACCCCGGATTTGGCCATTACGAATACGCGTCAGCATATCCGCAATTGGATCCGACATACTCATGAATGCAACTCCCTGGGGTCAAGCCGCCTTGAGGGCGCGATACCCATAGCTTGGGGGTGAAACGCGGTACTCTTAAGTTCCGCGAGGATCGGTAATATTAGCATGGCCCGAGGGATTTCCCAGGGCCATTTTTGGTGGGGGCGGCCGAATTCCCCAGGAACCCGTAGCCCTACCAGCTGGCCTTTACAAGACCAGGCACATCACCGCGCATAGCGGCTTGGCGCAACATGTTGCGTCCTAGCCCAAACTTGCGGTAAACGGCGTGAGGACGTCCGCTCACCCGACACCGCTGCTGCTGGCGGGAGGGGCTGGCATCGCGTGGCATCTTCTGTAGTTGAAGCTGGGCGTGGTCGACCTGCTCCATGCTCGCGTTGCGGTCATCGATGATGGCCTTGAGGGCCGCCCGCTTGGCCGCGTACTTGCTCGCGGTCTGGACGCGCTTAACGTCGCGCGCCACCATGCTTTTCTTCGCCATATGGTCTGCTCAGGTCCTGAAGGGAAACTTGAAGGCTTCAAGTAGCGCACGTCCCTCTTCATTGGAACGAGCGCTGGTGGTGATAGTGATATCTAACCCCCGTAGCGCGTCAATCTTGTCGTAATCGATCTCGGGGAAAATGATCTGTTCCTTGACCCCCAAGCTGTAGTTGCCCTGGCCATCGAAGGCCTTGGGGCTCATGCCTCGGAAGTCACGAATACGGGGGATGGCAACATTGATGAGACGATCGAGAAATTCATACATGCGTTCACGACGCAAGGTGACCTTGCACCCAATCGGCCAACCTTCGCGAATCTTGAAGGCGGCGACAGACTTTCGGGCATGGGTCACAATGGGCTTTTGCCCTGCGATGGCCGTGAGATCGGAGACAGCGTGCTCCATGATCTTCTTGTCCGCCACGGCCTCTCCTACGCCCATATTCAGGGTGATTTTCTGGATACGCGGCACCTGCATGATGGTGGCGTAACCAAAACGCTCCTTGAGTTGGCCGGCGATCTTTTCCTGATATTCGGTTTGCAATCTGGACATGGCTCGCTTACTCAAACGTCGACGACTTCGCCATTGGACTTGAAGACACGCACCTTACGCCCGTCTTCCAAGATTTTGAAACCGACGCGGTCTGGACCACCCTTCACCGGGTTGTACAAGGCCACGTTGGACAGATCCAACGGCATTTCCTTGTCAAGGATGCCGCCAGAAATGCCTTTTTGCGGGTTCGGCTTCTGGTGCTTCTTCACCATGTTCACGTTTTCGACAATGACCTTTTTGTCATCGATAACCCGGAGAACCGTGCCTCGCGAACCTTTGTCCTTGCCGGTCAGGACGACGACATCGTCCCCCTTTTTAATCTTGCGCATGGCCCTTTACCTCACAGAACTTCCGGTGCGAGCGAAATGATCTTCATAAACTTATCGCCGCGCAGCTCGCGCGTTACCGGCCCGAAGATACGGGTGCCGATGGGTTGCAGTTGGTTATTCAAGAGAACCGCCGCATTGCCGTCGAAGCGGATGAGCGAACCATCAGGGCGTCGCACGCCGGATCGGGTACGCACCACGACAGCGTTATAGACATCGCCCTTCTTTACCTTGCCGCGGGGAATAGCATCCTTCACGGCCACCTTGATGACATCGCCGATGCTGGCATAGTGCCGATGCGAGCCGCCGAGCACCTTGATGCACTGCACGCGCTTGGCGCCACTGTTATCGGCAACGCCCAGATTGGTCTGCATCTGAATCATTGTCTTTGTCCTGAATTGTCACGCCATGCGCAGTTGCGGCCCCAAGGGCCTTCCAGCGTCGGCCTTATCCGGCTGAATCAGCGAACCTTCTCGACTACCTGAACCAAACGCCAGGACTTAGTCTTGGAGAGGGGGCGGCATTGCTCAACCGTGACCCAATCACCCTTGCCGCACGCGTTGGCTTCGTCATGGGCATGAATCTTGGTCGAACGGCGAATGTACTTGCCATACAAGGGGTGCTTGACCCGCCGCTCAACCAGGACCGTGATGGTCTTGTCCATGGCGTCACTGACGACGCGGCCGGTCAGCGTCCGGTTGGTCATAGCTTCCTCGTTCATCGACTTCCCGCCTTCATCTCGGTTAATAAGGTCTTTATCCGCGCAATATCTCGTCGCACAGCCTTCATTTCAGAGGGCCTGGTCAGCTGACCAACACCCCGCTGCATGCGCAGATTGAAATGTGCCTTATGCAGTTCGAGAAGCTGCTTATCCAAACTATCCGCGCCCTTATTTCTCAGCTCGCTTGCCTTCATCACATTATCGTCCGCTTGGTAAAGGTGGTCTGAACCGGCAGCTTGGCGGCGGCCAAGGCAAAGGCCTCCCGTGCCAGTTGCTCCGTGACGCCTTCGATCTCATAGAGCATACGTCCTGGCTGAACCTGGGCAACCCAATATTCCACGCTGCCCTTGCCCGAACCCATACGCACTTCCAGCGGCTTCTTAGTAATAGGCTTGTCCGGGAAGACCCGGATCCAGATTTTGCCGCCTCGTTTCACCTTGCGGGTTATGGTGCGCCTTGCCGCCTCGATCTGCCGAGCCGTGATCCTACCCCTAGTGGTGGCCTTGAGGCCAAATTCACCGAAGCTGACATCGCAGCCGGATAGTGCCAGGCCACGATTGCGGTCCTTGTGTAACTTGCGAAACTTGGTGCGTTTCGGTTGCAGCATGGCTTAACCCCTCCTAGAAGCGGGCTTGGGCCCACGTGCCGGCTTGGCCGGAGCCTCCTCGACGACTTGGCCAGGGAAGACCTCGCCCTTGAAGATCCAGACCTTGACACCGAGCACGCCGTAGGTGGTGTGGGCCTCGGCGAGACCGTAGTCAATGTCCGCGCGCAGGGTGTGCAGGGGCACGCGCCCCTCGCGGTACCATTCGCTACGCGCGATCTCAGCGCCGTTCAAGCGGCCAGCGATGTTCACCTTGATGCCGCCGGCCCCTAAGCGCATGGCGTTTTGTACCGCCCGCTTCATGGCACGGCGGAACATGATACGCTTTTCAAGTTGCTGGGTGATGCTCTCGGCCACCAGTTGAGCGTCCAACTCCGGCTTGCGGATTTCTTCGATGCTCAGATGGACCGGCACGCCCATGAGTTCGGATACCTCCTTGCGCAACTTGTCGATATCCTCGCCCTTCTTGCCAATCACCACGCCAGGGCGAGCCGTGTGGATGGTGATATGGGCATTGTTGGCCGGACGGTCGATCTGTATGCGGCTCACGGAAGCCTGCGCCAGTTTCTTGCGCAGGAAGGTACGAACCTGCATATCCATATTGAGGAGATCCGGAAAATGCTTGGAATCGGCATACCATTTGGAGGTCCAGTCCTTTACGATCCCCAAGCGAATGCCGATTGGATGAATTTTATGACCCATGCTGGCTTCTCTTTGCGCTTTAGGCTTCGGCAACCGTCACGGTGATGTGACTGGTCCGTTTCGTGATTCGATTGGCGCGGCCCTTGGCACGAGCGCGGATTCGCTTCATGCTCGGACCCTCGTTGACCTGGATCGCGGTTACCTTGAGTTCATCCACATCGGCGCCGACATTGTTCTCGGCGTTGGCGATGGCGGACTCAAGGAGTTTCTTGACGAGTCCGGCGCCCTTCTTGGTACTGAACGACAGAAGGTTGAGGGCCTTCTCGACGTGCAGTCCGCGTATCTGATCCGCCACCAGGCGCGTCTTTTGCGCGGAGATACGCGCGGTTTTAAGTGTTGCTTCAGCCTGCATTTGAAAGTCCTCAGCCTACCGCTTCTTCTTGGCCTTTTTATCGGCCGCATGGCCACGGTAAGTCCGGGTCAGGGCGAACTCGCCGAGCTTGTGCCCGATCATGTTCTCGTTGATCAGGACCGGTACGTGCAGACGGCCGTTGTGCACCGCGATGGTCAAGCCAACCATCTCCGGCAACACCATAGACCGTCGCGACCAGGTCTTGATGGGGCGCTTGCTGTTCTGGGCAACCGCGTCCTCCACCTTTTTCGCCAGGTGGTAGTCCACAAAGGGTCCCTTACGAATCGAACGTGGCACTTGCTCAACCTCGACTTATTACTTGCGTCCGCTACGGCGCACGATCATCTTGTCGGTGCGCTTATTGGAACGGGTCTTATGGCCCTTGGTCGGCACGCCCCATGGCGTGACCGGATGACGACCGCCGGATGTACGACCCTCGCCACCGCCATGGGGATGATCGACAGGGTTCATGACGACGCCCCGCACCGTCGGTCTGACCCCGCGCCAACGACTTGCGCCCGCCTTGCCGAGCTTGCGCAGGCTATGCTCATGATTGCCAACCTCGCCAATGACGGCGCGGCACTCTGCGCTAACCTTGCGGATCTCACCGGAACGCAGGCGCAGGGTGACATTGCCTCCCTCACGGGCGATGATCTGGGCGGAGGCACCCGCGGCTCGAGCCATCTGCGCCCCCTTGCCGGGACGCATCTCAATGCTATGCACCTGGGTACCCAAGGGCACGTTGCGCAGGGGCAGGCAGTTTCCCGCCGCGATAGGGGCATCCTCGCCTGTCAGGATCTCGGCTCCCGCCTTCAGACCCTTAGGAGCGATGATATAGGCCCATTCACCATCGGCATACTTAAGCAAAGCGATATGGGCGCTTCGGTTAGGGTCGTACTCCAGGCGCTCCACCACAGCCGGCACCCCGGCTTTGTTACGCTTGAAGTCGATGATGCGATAACGTTGCTTGTGACCGCCGCCATGGTGACGAACCGATATGCGCCCTGCATTGTTACGGCCGCCGGTCTTGGTCTTCTTTTCAAGCAAGGGCTCGTGAGGAGCCCCCTTGTGGAGTTCCGGCGACACCACCTTGACGACAAAACGTCGTCCAGCGGAGGTCGGATTGGTCTTTACGATTGCCATCTTGACTGGTCCAGGTTCGCTAGGCGTCGCCGCCGAAATCGATATTTTGTCCCGCCGCCAGGCGGACATAGGCCTTGCGCCAATCCTTGCGCTTGCCGAGACGCTGACCGAAACGCTTCTTCTTGCCCTTCACGTTGAGGATCTGCACGCGATCCACCTTGACGTCGAAGAGGGTCTCGACCGCCCTGCCAATCTCCTGCTTATTGGCATCAGGAACGACGCGAAACGCGTACTGGCCGTTACCATCGGCGGCCAAGGTCGCCTTCTCGGAGACAACCGGGCCCAGCAGCACCTTCATGAGTCGTTCCTGGTTCATGCCAACCGCTCCTCAAGCTTGCGAATCGCGCCCTCTGTCGCCACAAGGGTGTCGAAGGCGATAAGGCTGACGGGATCCGCCTCATCCGCCGTCAAGACATCGACGTGGGGCAGGTTACGCGCAGCCAGGTAGAGATTCTCATCGAAGTCCTCCACCAGGATCAGCGCCTCGGTCAAGCTCAGACCTTGGAGTTTATCTGCCAGCAGACGCGTCTTAGGCCCATCGACCACAAACTCAGGCACCACCACCAGGCGATCCTGGCGGGCCAGTTCGGAGAGGATCGAGCGCACCGCCCCACGATACATCTTGCGATTGACCTTTTGACCATAATTTCGCGGCTGGGCTGCGAAGGCCCTGCCACCGCCACGCCAGATGGGGCCCCGTGAGGTGCCGGCGCGGGCACGGCCCGTTCCCTTCTGCCGGAAAGGCTTTGCGCCACCACCCGAGACATCGGAACGGCTCTTCTGGGCCACGGTTCCGGTTCGGGCCGCCGCCATGTAGGCGGTGACGACCTGATGGATCAAGGCAGGTTTGTATTCGGCCCCGAAAACGGCGTCCGCTAACTGAACGCTCGCCCCATCGCCGCTTCGTGCTTGGATTTCCATTGACTTATCAACCCTTGTTCTTCTGCTTCACGGAGGGCAGAACGACCAGTCGCCCGCCGGTAGGACCGGGCACTCCGCCCCGCACCAGGAGCAGGTTACGCTCCGCGTCGACCCGGATCACCTCGAGGTTCTGCTGAACTCGGTTGACATCACCCATGTGACCCGCCATGCGCTTGCCCTTCATGACGCGTCCAGGCGTCTGGCATTGACCAATGGAGCCTGGCGCACGGTGAGAGACCGAATTGCCATGAGTGGCATCCTGGGTGCGGAAGTTGTGGCGGCGAACACCGCCAGCAAAGCCGCGACCCTTGGTTAAGCCCCGCACATCCACCTTCTGGCCAGCTTCGAACAGAGTGACCCGAATCTCGCCACCTTCCGCCAGATCTTCACCCTCGCCATCGGTGAGCCGGAACTCACGCAGGGTGTCGCCTGCCTCAACACCGGCCCGAGCGAAGTGGCCCGCCATGGGCTTAGTGACCCGAGAAGCGCGGCGCGCACCCGTCGTAACCTGTACGGCCCTATAGCCGTCCGCCGCAGCGGATTTGACCTGAGTCACCCTATTCGGCTCGACTTCAATGACAGTCACCGGGACGGACGCGCCCTCCTCGGTAAAGATCCGGGTCATGCCGGCCTTGCGGCCGATCACACCAATGGTCATGGTCTTATCCTCAGCTCAGCTTGATCTGGACGTCCACGCCGGCCGCCAGGTCGAGTTTCATCAGGGCATCCACCGTCTTGTCCGTGGGATCAACGATATCCATCAACCGCTTGTGGGTTCTCAGCTCATACTGGTCCCGGGCATCCTTATTGACGTGCGGGGAGATGAGGATGGTAAAGCGCTCCTTCTTTGACGGCAAAGGCACAGGGCCCCGCACCTGAGCACCGGTGCGCTTGGCGGTATCGACGATCTCATGGGCCGACTGATCGATCAGGCGATGATCGAATGCCTTCAAGCGGATGCGAATTCTCTGGTTTGCCATGGCTTACTCAATGATCTTGGAAACGACGCCGGCGCCCACGGTACGGCCACCCTCGCGCACCGCGAAGCGCAGACCCTCTGTCATGGCGATGGGGGCGATGAGCTTTATCGTCATCTTGACGTTATC
>JBFZDM010000121.1:0-2697 GCA_041307365.1 Chromatiaceae bacterium
CGACGAAGGCGTCCGTGGGCTCGTTGAAACGCCCGGCCCAGGGCTTGAGGCTGGCATGCGGATGGGTAGCTTGATTCATCGCGGCGTGCGGTTCCGAGGGATAAGTGTGCTGATGGGTGAAGGGCCAATGGGCCAGTGATTGGGACCGATTCTATACCCAACGACAGATGGTTGGCGGTTCGCGCCGATGGACAGATCCGTCAAAGCCGACTTAGAGTCAGCCTTGCGCCACTTGTTTCTGAACCGTTCCTGAGCGGTTTTCCTCCGCCTCGATGGTGAGTTAGCCGGTCTGAAACCACAAATCATACTTGACCCAGAAATTTGCATGGGCGCGGCCTGGCGGCTTAGGATGCCGTTTTCCGTTGGAATCGAGAAGATGGCCGATATCCTTCGCATCGCCACCCGCAAATCCCCCCTGGCCTTGTGGCAGGCAGAGCATGTGGCCGAGGCCCTGCGCCGCGCCCATGCGGGTCTTGGGGTCGAGATCATCGGCATGACCACCCGCGGCGACAGGATTCTGGACGCGCCTTTGGCCAAGGTCGGCGGTAAGGGATTGTTCGTCAAGGAATTGGAGCAGGGCCTTCTGGATGGCACGGCGGATATCGCCGTCCATTCCATGAAGGACGTGCCGGTCGAATTCCCGGAGGGACTATTTCTTCCGGTTATTCTGGAACGTGAGGATCCCCGCGACGCCTTCGTCTCCCATCGCTGGGAGCGGCTGGAGGAGTTGCCCGCGGGGGCCCGCGTCGGCACCTCCAGCCTGCGCCGGCAGTGCCAGCTTGCCGCCCGGCGGCCGGACCTGGACATACAGCCATTGCGGGGCAACGTCAACACCCGCCTGGCCAAGCTGGACGCCGGCGAGTTTGACGCCATCCTCCTGGCCGCCGCCGGCCTCATGCGCCTGGGTTTCGAGGGGCGCATCCGGACCCGCCTGAGTATTGACGAGAGTCTGCCGGCCATCGGTCAGGGCGCCGTCGGCGTCGAGTGTCGGCGGGACGACGACCGCGTTCTGGCCCTGCTGGCGCCCCTGCATCACCCGGACACGGCAACAAGGGTCTGGGCCGAGCGCGCCCTGAACCGCCGCCTCCAGGGCGGCTGCCAGGTCCCCATCGCCGGCCATGCCCTGCTGGCGGGTGACGAACTCTGGCTGCGCGGCCTGGTCGGTACCCCGGATGGCGCCCTTGTCCTCACCGCCGAACACAGGGCCCCACGCCAGCGGGCGGAGGATATCGGCAGGGCGGTGGCGGAGGACCTGATTGACCAGGGTGCCGGCGCCATCCTCCAGGCCCTGGCGGAGGCTTGAGGGCGTGCCAACCTCCTGCGATCTCGCTGGCCGGGGTGTCCTGGTCACCCGGCCCAAGGGCCAGGCGGCGGGCCTGAGCCACTTGATCGAGGCCGCCGGTGGGCGCGCCATTCCTTTCCCAACCCTGCGTATCGAGCCCGCTGCCGATCCTGAAGCCGCCCGGCGCCGCCTCCTTGAACCCATGGATCTGCTGGTCTTCACCAGCCGCAACGCGGTGGATCATGCCCTGCCCCTTTGTCCGGACGGCCGATTGCCCGCCGTGGCTCGCCTGGCGGCGGTAGGCAAGGCCACCGCCGAGGCCCTGGCCGCCGCCGGTCGCGCCCCGGACCTGGTACCGGCGGGTCGCTATGACAGCGAAGCCCTGCTCGCCCTGCCGGAACTTCAGGATTTGCGCGGCTACAGGGCCGTCATCGTGCGCGGCGAGGGGGGGCGGCCCCTGCTGGGCGAGACTCTCATGGCGCGCGGTGCCGACCTGGCCTATGCCGAGGTCTATCGCCGCGTCTTGCCAGAGGTCGATGCCGCCGCCCTCTTGGCGCGGTGGGAGCGGGAGGTACACCTGGTTACCGCCACCAGCGGCGAGATACTCGCCAATCTCATACATCTGCTGGGCGAGGCCGGTCGAGGACGTCTCCTGGCCACGCCCCTGGCTGTCGTCAGCGAACGCACCCGCGAGGATGCCTGGCGCCAGGGGTTTCAACGCGTTGAAGTCGCCGCGCGGGCCGACGATCCGGCCCTGATCGCGGCCCTGTGCCGTCTAGCCAAAGAAAAAAGGGGTCAGTACCCTTTTCCCGCGCGAGACGGGCGGGATGGCACAGAAACTCCCGCCGGAAAAGGGTACTGACCCCTTTTTTTATGAATTCATTCCCTCCCACCGACAAGTCGCCGCGGCCACCGCACGGGACCAGAACCGACATCCTGGCGGGCTGGCGGTCCTGGGCGGAGCGTGGGGGGCTGGCGGGCATCTATCTTTTCGCCTTGTTCGCCCTTCTGGGCACGGCCCCGGCCAGCATCGGCCTCGCCCTGTTTAGCCTCTGCTTTTTTCTCACCTTTACCCAGTGGTCGCGGCTGGCGCGGGATCCGGTCGCCCTAGTGGCCCTGGCCTTCGGTCTTTACGTCATTGGTCATGGCCTGGCCGCCGCTCTGACCGCGCCAGATCCGGAATGGTCCGAGGCAGCGGCGGAAGGTGCCAAGGATTGGCTCAAGCTCCTGCTTTTCATCCCCTTCGCCTATTGGGCCGGCGGAGATCCCGGGCGGATTCGCCGTCTGCTCTTGCTCGCCCTTCTCGGCTTCACCCTGGGCACCCTGCTCGAGATAGATTGGAAGGGGCTGGATGCCACCTATTTCGCCCAACGCTACGACGGACGTCTGCCAGCGCTGGCTTTCGGCTTGTTCAC
>JBFZDM010000139.1:0-6363 GCA_041307365.1 Chromatiaceae bacterium
GGTCCGGGAGACGCCGTAAATACTTCCCTGTAGGCTCGACGGCGGCGTCCCTGCCGCCGACGCTCCCGGACCGGATGGCCGGACCCCTCCCTGCTAGGCGCTGATGGATATACCTCCGCCATCGGCTACGTCTTCTTGGATATCAGCCAATAGGTCAGGCCCAGGGCCATAACCGTTGCCGCCGAGGCCAGGATGTGGTCGGGGGACACCTTGTCGAAATCCAGGACTATGATCTTACGGGCAATGGCCATGAGGGCGGTGGCAATGACCAGTTGCACCGGCAAGACGTCGGCGCCCAGGTAGAGGCGGATGTTGATGAAGATTTCAATGGCTATCAGGACAGCGAGGAAGGCGCCAAAGATCTCGAAGATATCGCTGAGGTCGAGGAGCAGGAAGGGGGGCTCGTTGAGGCTTTGGTAAAGCATCCAGACGACGTCCGCCACGCCCCAGAGGATGACCAGCGTCATGAGTACTGCCAATAAGCGGATGGCGGCGCGGATGAGGTGATGCAGGTGCCGGATCAGGGGGTCATCGTGTTCTTTGGGCAACTCCTCGTGGATAACTTCGCGGTGACGCTCAGGGTTGCTCATGGGGGTTCCTCTGTTCAGGGGGTCATCGTTTGTCATCGGAGGTTGGGGCGTACCCGGTTGGAATACGAATGCTGGCGGGGAGTGCCTTGCCCGAGGCAAGGGCTAAAAGGTTCACAAGGGCCCCTCCTGCATGGCGGCGATCTGTTCGCGCAACTCCAGGATACGATCCTGCCAGTAACGCTGGGTGTTGAACCAGGGGAAGGCGAGGGGGAAGGCGGGGTCTTGCCAGCGGCGGGCGATCCAGGCGCTGTAATGGATGAGGCGCAGGGTGCGCAGGGCCTCCACCAAGTGCAGCTCGCGCGGGTCGAAGTCGCGGAAATCCTCATAGCCGGAAAGGAGATAGCCTAATTGGCCGGACATTTCCTGGCGGTCGCCGGAGAGCAGCATCCAGAGGTCCTGCACCGCTGGTCCCCCGCGGCTATCGTCGAAATCGACGAAGTGGGGGCCGGCGTCGGTCCAGAGCAGGTTGCCGGCGTGGCAGTCCCCATGCAGTCGTAGGTAGCGGACAGGGCCCGCCTGCTCGAACAGCCGTCTCGCCTCGTCCAGGGCATGGGCCGAGACGCCCTCATAGACGGCTCTCAACTCCGCCGGGAGCCAGCCCTGTGCCAAGAGGAAGGCGCGGGGCTCGTCGCCAAAGCTGGCGATGTCCAGGGTCGGCCTGTGTCGAAAGGGTGCCGCCGCGCCCAAGGCGTGAATCCGGCCAAGGAAGCGGCCGATCCAGGTCAGCACCTTGGGGTCCCCCAACTCCGGTGACCGGCCGCCGCGACGCGGGCTCAGGGAGAAACGGTACCCGGCATGAGCGTGGAGGGTTTTTCCGCTGATGGCCAGGGGCGGCACCGCCGGGATCTCCCGCTCCGCCAGTTCCAGGGTGAAGGCGTGTTCCTCCTGGATCGCCGCGTCCGTCCAGCGGCCCGGCCGGTAGAATTTGGCGATGAGCGGGGAGCCAGCCTCGATGCCAACCTGATAGACACGATTTTCGTAGCTATTGAGGGCCAGCAGCCGGCCGTCGGTGACCAGCCCCAAGGATTCGATCGCATCCAGAATCCGGTCCGGTCCCAGATTGGCGTAGGGCTTGGCGTTGGATTTTGCCACTGGCAGAGATAGATAGGGGGAGTAGGGTGAGGATGGGACAGCGTCAAATTCTAAACCCTCCCGACAGAGCATGTCAGGCATTTCCATTGCAATGTGACCGGAGAGCTTGGATGGCTGGATGGCTTTGCTCCCGCCAGGCCGTTGGAGTAGGCTTACGGCCTTTCCGTAACCCGACGCCATGAGGTTTTCAGTGGAAAAGGATCTGCGCCAGGCCGCCCTTGACTATCACCGCTGGCCTACCCCCGGCAAGATTTCCATCCGTCCGACCAAGGGCCTGACCAACCAGCGCGACCTGGCTCTAGCTTATTCGCCAGGTGTCGCCGTTGCCTGTGACGCCATCGTCGCAGACCCAGCGACCGCCGCCGATTACACCTCCCGCGCCAACCTGGTCGGTGTCGTCACCAACGGTACCGCCGTCCTCGGCCTTGGCGATATAGGTCCTCTGGCCGCCAAGCCGGTCATGGAAGGCAAGGCTTGTCTCTTCAAAAAGTTCGCCGGCATCGACGTCTTCGATATCGAGCTGGCGGAAAAGGACCCCGACAAGCTGATCGAGATGATAGCCGCCCTCGAACCGACCCTCGGCGGCATCAACCTGGAAGACATCAAGGCGCCGGAATGCTTCTACATCGAGCAGAAGCTAAAGGAGCGAATGAAGATCCCGGTCTTCCATGACGACCAGCATGGCACGGCAATTATCTCTGCCGCCGCCCTGCTCAACGGGCTGAAGATCGTCAGCAAGCGCATCGGGGAGGTCAAGGTCGTCTGCTCTGGCGCGGGGGCCGCGGCCATCTCCTGCCTCAACCTCTGGTGTTACCTCGGCGTCCAGCGGGAGAACATCATCGTCTGCGACTCCAAGGGCGTGATCTATCTTGGCCGGCCAGGAGGCATGGACGAGACCAAGGCCCGCTATGCCCAGGATACCGGGGCCCGCACCCTGGGCGACGCGGTCGAGGGCGCCGATATTTTTCTTGGCCTCTCGACCGCCGGCGTCCTGACGCCGGACATGGTCAAGACCATGGCCATGCAGCCAATGATCTTCGCCCTGGCCAACCCGATCCCGGAGATCATGCCGGACCTGGCTAAGGCCGCGCGCCCGGATGCCATCATCGCCACCGGCCGTTCGGACTACCCCAACCAGGTCAACAACGTCCTCTGTTTCCCTTTCATCTTCCGTGGTGCCCTTGATGTCGGCTCCACCTGCATCACAGAGGAGATGAAGATCGCCAGCGTGCGTGCCATCGCCGAGTTGGCCGAGGCTGAGGTCACCGATGAGGTAGCCATGGCCTATCCCGGCCGGGAGCTGGCCTTCGGCCCGGAATATCTGATCCCGACCCCCTTCGACCCGCGCCTGATCGTCAAGATAGCGCCCGCCGTGGCCCAGGCCGCCATCGCGTCCGGCGTCGCCACGCGACCCATTTCCGACTGGGATGCCTACCGCGCCAAGCTGACCGAGTTCATCTACCACACCGGCGTTGGCATGCGGGCCATTTTCCAGGCCGCCCGCCAGACCAAGGGCAAGCGCATCATCTTTGCCGAGGGCGAGGACGAGCGTGTGCTCCGTGCCACCCAGATCGTTGTCGAGGAGAGGTTCGCGCGCCCCATCTTGATCGGCTGGCCGTCCGTTATCGAGCGCCGGCTGGAAAAGGCCAAGCTGCGCATCCAGCCCGGCATCGATTTCGATATCGTCAATCCGGAATCCGACGAGCGCTATCGTGAGTGCTGGGACGCCTACCTCAAGCTGATGGTGCGCCGTGGCGTGACGCCGGCTATCGCCAAGTCCGCCCTGCGCCGTGACAACACCTTGATCGGCGCCATGCTACTCAGGCTCGGCTACGCCGATGGCCTCCTCTGCGGCACCAGCGGCCTCTATGCCGAACATCTCAAGGTGGTCCGCGACATCATCGGCAAGCGCTCCTGCGTCAATACCTTGGCGGCCATGAACTACCTCATGCTGCCCGGCCGTTCCCTCTTCCTCTGCGATACCCACGTCAACCAGGAGCCGGATGCCCAGGAAATCGCCGAGATGACCCTGATGGCCGCCGAGGAGGTCCGCCGCTTCGGCGTCCAGCCCAAGGTTGCGCTGCTATCGCACTCCAACTTTGGCTCCAGCCCCTCCGACTCGGCCCGCAAGATGAGTCACGCCGCCTCGCTCATCGATGCCATGTCCGCCGGCGAGTTGGAGGTCGATGGCGAAATGCATGGCGACGCAGCCCTCTCCGAGGCTTTCCGTCGTGCCGCCAACCCGGACTCCATGCTCAAGGGCGAGGCCAACCTATTGATAATGCCAAATATCGACGCCGCCAATATCGCCTATAACCTGCTCAAGATGACGGGCGGCGAAGGCGTCACCATAGGCCCCATCCTCCTTGGCGCCGCCCGCCCGGTGCATATCCTCACCAGCACGGCCACCGTTCGCCGCCTGGTCAACATGGCCGCCCTGGCGGTCGTCGAATCCCTGGAGCGGTAACTCCCTTGCCGCCAACTCAGCCAAGCGGGCAAGGCACGAAAAATGACATACCCCTGAGCGGCGTGGAGGCCCCGGCCGGCAAGAGCGCCTTGTCGGCCTCGTCGAACAGGTCCTGGGCCAGCGGGTTTCCTGCGAAGGCCCCATCACCCTCGCCCCCATCGTCAGCACCGCTAAGGTCGGGCGTTAGCCAGCAATTGAAGTATGACCGCGGGACTGGGGGAGCATAGGACCATATCAATCCTTAGCCAGCCTCTACCTCCATGCACAGATACTTGATCTCCAGGTATTCCTCGATGCCGTAGCGGGAGCCTTCGCGGCCGAGGCCGGACTGCTTGACGCCGCCAAAGGGGGCGATGGCGGTAGAGACCAGGCCAGAATTCACGCCAACCATGCCGTATTCCAGGGCCTCGGCCACCCGCCAGGCGCGGCTTAGGTCACGGGTGTAGAAATAGGCGGCCAGGCCGAATTCGGTGGCATTGGCCAAGGCGATGGCCTCGGCCTCGGTCGTGAAGCGGAAGAGGGAGGCCACGGGGCCGAAGGTTTCCTCGCGCGCCATGCGCATCCCGGGGTCAAGGTCCGCCAGCACCGTGGGCTGGAAGAAGGTGCCACCCAAGATATGACGGGCGCCGCCGGTGAGTAGTCGCGCGCCCTTGCCGAGGGCGTCGGCGATGTGGGCCTCGACCTTTTCGACCGCCTCCGGGTTGATGAGGGGACCCTGGACCACCCCCGGCTCCAGGCCGGGGCCAACCTTGAGTTGGCTCGCCCGATCCGCCAGGCGGGTGGCGAAGGCGTCATGAATGCCGTTCTGGACCAGAAAGCGGTTGGCGCAGACACAGGTCTGGCCGGTGTTGCGGTACTTGGACTGGATGGCCCCCTCCACCGCCGCCTCCAGGTCGGCGTCATCGAAGACGATGAAGGGGGCATTGCCACCCAGTTCCAGGGATAGTTTTTTGAGGGTGTCCGCGCACTGGCGCATCAGCAGTTTGCCCACCGCGGTGGAGCCGGTGAAACTCAGCTTGCGCACCACGGGGTTGCTGGTCAGTTCCTGTCCAATGGGGCCGGATGTGCCGGTTATGACATTGAAGACTCCCGCCGGGATGCCGGCCCTTTCCGCCAGCACCGCCAGGGCCAGGGCGGACAGGGGTGTTTCCGAGGCGGGCCGGGCGACCAGGGTGCAGCCCGCCGCCAGCGCCGCGGCGGCCTTGCGGGTCAGCATGGCGGAGGGAAAGTTCCAGGGGGTGATGGCGGCGCAAACGCCAATAGGCTGCTTGAGCACCAGGATCCGCTTGTCCGCCAAGTGGGCGGGGATGATGTCGCCATAAACCCTCCGCCCCTCCTCGGCGAACCAGTCGATGAAGGAGGCGGCGTAGGCGATCTCGCCGCGGGCCTCCGCCAGGGGCTTGCCCTGCTCGGCGGTCATGATGCGGGCCAGGTCTTCCTGATGTTCCAGCAGAAGGCCGTGCCAGCGCCGCAGCCGCAAGCCGCGCTCGGCGGCGGTCATCGATCGCCAGGCGGGCCAGGCCGCCTCCGCCAACTCGATGGCGCGCCGCGTTTCCGCCGCACCCATATTGGGTACCTGGGCGATGATCTCGCCATTGGCGGGGTCGGACACCGCCAGGGCGAGCCCCGAGTCCGCATCGACCCAGTCGCCGCCGATATAGGCCTGCCGCCGGACCAGGTCCGCATCTTGTAGCCGCATTGCGCTTTACTCCCGCTGGAAGTCGCTGATGGAAACCCATTGGGGAGGGAGATTACAGGATTCGGGTAGCCTCCGGCAGCCCCCTTGGGCAGCGGCCATATCATCCATGGGCGATGTCGATGAGTTTGTGGGTCAAGACACCCGGGAGCCACTAGAGAGGGGCCAGGCAATGGGCAATGGCCTGACGGGTATTTTCGGTGAGTGGCGGGCCAGCCTTGGGCTTGAGCAGTAAATGCGTGAAGGCCAGATGGTTGAGACGCTATTAAATGGGCATGAAGAGGGTCTTGATGTCGCCGTAATCCACCACCCCGGTACCCCCGCCGCCAGACTCAGATGACCTTGGAGAAGCCAACCACGGTGCCAGGGCCTTGGCGAGAGGCATCGAAGGCCATGCAGATATTGCGGATCAAGAGCCGGCCCCTGGGCAGGACGCGGATGCCTTTGCTATCCATTTCCAACAGGCCGTCCTCCGCCATGGGCTTGAGGCGGGGCAGGGCATCGGTGAAATAGGCGCC
>JBFZDM010000163.1:0-9785 GCA_041307365.1 Chromatiaceae bacterium
GGACGAAAACCGCCTGTGGCAAGAGTTCCGCGCCGCCTGTGATGCCGTCTTCGAGCGCCGTCGCCAGCACCACGAGGCCCAGACCGCCGAATTGGTGGAAAATTTACGTGCCCGCGAGGCGCTCTGCTCCGAGGCCGAGGCCCTGGCGCAAGTGGGGGAGGCCCTGGACGCCGCTGGCCCGTTCCAGGCGATCGAGAACCGATGGCGCGACGCCCTCCACTTGCCGGTGCCGCGCCAGGCTGCCTCCGGTCTGGAGCAACGCTGGCGTCAGGCCCTCCGGAGTGTCGAGACACGGCGCCGCGAACTGCTGACCAAGGGACGCCAGCGTACCCTGGACCTCCTTGCCCGCCAGGCCCAGGTCTGTTGGGAGCTGGAGCAGGTCAGGGAGACCGGCAACTTCGGATCGGACTCCATCGCTGCCGCCAAGACTGCTTGGGGTGCCCTGCCCCATCAGACAGACCCAGATCTGCGGTTCGGCATGGAGACCCGTTTCCGCCGCGCTTGCGAGGCGCTGACCCCTGGCCTGACTTCCCCTCTGGATCTGGCGGATGAAAGGGCCGCCACTGCCCGGAAACGGGCCGAAATCTGCCTGCGCCTGGAGATCCTGGCCCAGATCGACTCCCCGCCCGCCTACGTCCATGATCGCCTCGCCTTCCAGGTCAACCGCCTCCAAGAACACATGACCACCGGCGAGCGGGACCCTCTCGCCGGGGCCTCGCGCCTAGTGGAACTCTGGTATCTCACTGGTCCGGCCCCCGCCACCGCCATGGCCGACCTGGAGACGCGCTTCGAACGCGCTCGCGCCGCCTTGTCGGTGACTCAAGCCGACATCCCGGAACGTTGAGGTAACCGCGCCATGGCCCATGTCATTCGCCAATCCCCCGCCGCCTTGGAGGCCGCCTTCTATGACGCCTTTGCCCGGCTCGATCTGAGGCTCATGGCCACCATCTGGCTGCCAGGCCACCGGGCCGTCTGCATCCATCCCGGCGGTCAAATGCTGCGCGGCGCTGACGCCGTCCTCGAGAGTTGGCGCCACATCTTCGATGGCGCTGAGCCGCCTATCGTCGAGCATCGTCTCATAGACGCCTTTGCCGCCGCGGACCTGGCCGTCCACTTGGTCGAGGAAGCCATACGGCCGCGCACGACCTCCACCGAGCGCGCCAACCGGCTCATCGCCACCAATGTCTATGTGCTTGAGCATGGCCTCTGGTATCTCGCCGAACACCACGGCTCTCTGCCCTTGGTTAGGCCACCCCGGGGCGAGACGGCAAGGGAGAAGCCACGCCTCCATTGAGCCTGGATTGGGAGGGGGCTTTCCCCCCAGGGATCAGGAATTCCCAAAGGCCAGCGGCTCCCTTTCACCCCCCCTGCCCCGCCGTTATACTGGCTCGCATTTCCACCTCAGCGATACCCGCGATGGACGACCCAGTCTCCCAACCCCAATCCCAGACTCAACCCCAGGCACCAAGGCGCCGTCGCGGCGTTTACCTGCTGCCGAACCTCTTTACCACCGCCGCCCTCTTCTCCGGCTTTTACGCCATGATCGCCGCCGTGCAAGGCAAGTTCGAGGCCGCTGCCATCGCCATCTTCGCCGCCATGATCCTTGATGGCCTGGACGGACGAGTGGCTCGCCTCACCAACACCCAGAGCGACTTTGGCGCCGAGTACGATAGCCTGTCCGACATGGTCGCCTTTGGCGTCGCCCCAGCCCTGGTGGCCTACGAATGGGCGCTGAATGGCTTGGGCAAGGTTGGCTGGCTCGCCGCCTTCATTTTTACCACCACCGCAGCCCTGCGACTGGCACGCTTCAACACCATGATCGGCATAGCCGACAAGCGCTTTTTCCAGGGCCTACCCAGTCCCTCCGCCGCCGCCATCGTCGCCGCCGGTGTCTGGATCGGCGCTGATCAAGGCATTCCAGGTTCCAATGTCAGTTGGCTCGCCGCCTTCCTTACCGCCCTCGCCGGCCTCCTGATGGTCAGTAACTTCCGTTATCGCAGCTTCAAGGACTTGGACCTGCGCAATCGCGTCCCCTTCGTCGCCGCCATCGTCATCATGCTTGGCTTCGCCCTGGTCTATCTGCATCCCCCAGTCATTCTCTTCCTCGGCTTCCTGACCTACGCCCTCTCGGGTCCCGTCTTCGCCCTGGTCCGCTTCCAACAGAGGCGCGCGCGGCGGAGGGAGCGGTGACAGTCAGGGGGCAAAATAACCATGGTTCTGAATGTCGACCACCTCTTGCGTACCGGGAGATGGGACCTGATCCCTTGATAAGGCGGAATGAGAATGAAGGCAACCAAGCAGTCCGCCGGCATCGTGATCCTGCGTCAGTTCGAGGATGGTCCCCGCTATCTGCTGCTGCGTTGTTATGGCTATTGGGACTTTCCCAAGGGCGAGGTGGAATCAGGCGAGGATCCCCTTGCCTCGGCCCGACGCGAGGTGCTCGAGGAGACGGGGCTGTCCGATCTAAGGTTTTGCTGGGGCGAGGGCTTTGTCGAGACCTCGCCCTACGGCCGGGGCAAGGTCGCCCGCTACTATCTGGCCGAAAGCCCCAGCGGCAAGGTCCATCTCCCGGTCAGCCCAGAATTGGGAATGCCCGAGCATCAAGAATTTCGCTGGGTCCGGCTTGACGAGGCCCTGAGTCTGGTCAACGGCCGCATCCGGGCCGTGCTGGAGTGGGCGGAGAAGAGATTAAGGGTCTAACCCTGGCTCCACTTACCCCACCCCTACCTGCCCGGCCCCTTTAGCAGGCTTGCCATATCCCGCACCGCCCGGTCCAGACCAGCGAAGAGGGCGCGGGCTATGATGGCGTGACCGATGTTGAGTTCGCGGATGCCCGGGATGGTGGCAATGGCCTGGACATTGTGGTAGTCAAGGCCATGGCCAGCGTTGACATTCAGTCCTAGGCCGGTGCCCAGGGCCACGGCCTGGTAAATGCGGTCCAACTCAAGGGCGCGGGTGTAGGGGTCGTTGGCATCGGCATAGCCGCCGGTGTGGATCTCCACCACGGGGGCGCCGATGGCCAGGGCGGCCTCGACCTGGATAGGGTCGGGATTGATGAAGAGGGAGACGCGGATGCCGGCCTCGGCGAGGCCGGCGCAATAATCGGTGAGTTCAGTCTGGCGGCTGGCGACGTCGAGGCCGCCTTCGGTGGTGAGTTCCTCGCGGCGCTCGGGCACCAGACAGCAGTCGGCGGGCCGGATGCGGGTGGCGACAGCGGCCATCTCGGGAGTGGCGGCCATCTCCAGGTTCATGCGTGTATGGAGGATGTGGCGCAGGGCCTCGACATCCCGGTCCTGGATATGCCGGCGATCTTCGCGCAGATGCAGGGTAATGGCGTCGGCTCCGGCCTGTTCGGCCACCAGGGCGGCCTGGATAGGTTCGGGATAGCGGGTGCCACGCACCTGGCGTAGGGTGGCGACGTGGTCGATGTTGACGCCCAGCAGGACGGGGTGGGTGGACATTGTCTTTGGGGGCTCCGGGGAGTGGCGGCGGCGCGAGTCGATGGGCGAGGCTGATCCATCCTGCTTGTCAGGTTAACATTTTACCCTTAGAGGAACGAAACAGCTCCCGACTTTTGAGGGGCTTTGGACCAAGAAGGGGCGCGAGGAGCCGGCGCAGGAGATGACGGGCTTCGCGTGTCTTCTGCTCGTCGTCCAGAGGTTCACCATTGGCGAGGGCAAGCAGGCTCCCGCCGCTAATGGCATGGGCCCCGCCCTGCCCTGCTGGCATTCGGCGTGGATGCTGGCCGGCTTCGCAAAGATAGCGTTCGCCAACCAAGACCGCACCCTCCTCGGCCTGATCGAGCAAGGGGCCATAGCCGATCTCGCCAAGGAGGCGCAGTTCGAACTGGCGCAAGGTAGTTTCCAGATGCTCGCCAGCCGCCAGGCTGGCGAGGGCGGCGTGGTAGAAAGCGAAAAGGTCCGGGTGGGGATCGCACCGCCCCAGCACCCGCGTCAGGAGTTCGTTGAGGTAGATGCCGCAAAAGAGGGCCTTGCCATTCAGTTCCAGGGAGCAGCCAGCGGGCTCGGCGCTGATCAGGCCTCGCACCTCGCCCCGGCCGCTCCAGCTCGCCCAGAGGGGGCGAAAGGGCTGGAGGATGGCGGCGGCGGGCGCGCGCCCGCGCTTGGCGCCCTTAGCCAGCACCGGCAGGCGCCCGCTCTCGGCGCAGAAGAGGTCGAGGATCAGGCTGGTGTTGCCATAATCGCGCCGGTGCAGAACAAAGCAGCGCCGCAGGGGTTCACGGCCGACGGATCCCATGCCCCCAACCTCTGGCTCAGGCGTCTCCGTAGCCGAGGCTCGCCAGGGCGGCCTCGTCGCTGGACCAGCTTTTCTTGACCTTGACCCAGACCTCCAGATGGACAGGGCGGCCGAATAGCTTTTGCATCTCCTGACGCGCCTGGCTAGCGGCGGCCTTGAGGGCTTCGCCCCGCCGGCCGATGAGGATAGCCTTCTGGCTATCACGCTCGACCCAGACCAGGGTATGGATGAGATAACGCCCGCCTTCCTCTTCGACGAAACGCTCGATCTCCACCGTGGTCTTATAGGGCAATTCCTTGCCATAGCGCTGCATGATCTGCTCGCGCAAGAGTTCACCGGCCAGGAAGCGCTCGGATCTGTCCGTGAGCTGATCCTCGGGATAGATGTTGTCTCCCTCGGGCAGGGATGCGATGACCAGATCCAGCAGTCGATCCACCTGATCGCCCCGCTTCGCCGAGACCGGTACCAGGTGAAGGAATGGGTGCCGCGTCGCCAGTTCCTGGAGATAGGGCAGAAGCCGTTCCTTGTTGAGGATCCGGTCGATTTTGTTCACGACGGCGATGACGGGTGTCCCTGTGTCGGCCAGGGCCCGCAGGGCCTTCTCATCCTCGCGGGAGAAGCGCCCGGCCTCGACGAGGAACAGGGCCAGATCGACATCGCCCATGACCGCCCGCGCCGTGCGATTGAGGTAGCGGTTGAGGGCGCCCTCGCCGCGCTGATGGATACCCGGCGTATCGACGAAGACGGCCTGTCCCTGCGGCGTGGTCCGGATGCCAAGGATGGCGTGCCGCGTGGTCTGGGCCTTATGTGAGGTGATGGCGAGCTTGATGCCGAGGATGCGATTGAGCAGGGTCGATTTGCCCACGTTGGGGCGGCCGATGATGGCGACATGACCACAGTGGTTGGGGGTTTCAGGCGTCATGGGTGATCAGCTCCAGCATGCATTCCGCCGCCTCTTGCTCGGCGCGGCGGCGGCTGGTGCCGCTGCCTTGGGTGGTTTGGCCGGTGTCCGGGAGCAGGCAGGAGACACGGAAGGATTGCTCGTGCTGACTGCCGCCTATGGCGAGGATTTCATAAATAGGCAAGGGACGCTTGAAGGCTTGCAGGCTCTCCTGGAGCCGGGTCTTGGGGTCCTTGACTTGGTCCTGGCTCACGGCCTCTTCCAGGGGCTCGCGAAAAAGGGCCATGATCACTGCCTGGGCGGCCTCGAAACCGCCGTCGAGATAGATGGCCCCGAACAAGGCCTCCAGGGCATCCTCCAGGATGGAATCCCGGCCATGCGCGCCCGTACGCGACTCCCCAGCACCCAGGCGCAGATAATCGCCAAGCTTGATCTCGCGGGCTATCCGGGCCAGGGTCTCCTTCTTGACCAGGGAGGCGCGGGTGCGGCTCAGGTCGCCCTCGTCGGCCTCCGGCAGGCGCCGCCAGAGATCCCCGGCGATGACAAAACCCAGGAGGGCATCGCCGAGGAATTCCAGCCGTTCGTTGTTGACACCCCCGGCACTGCGATGGGTCAGGGCCTGAGTGAGGAGGCCCGCGTCCGCGAACGGATAGCCGAGGGTCCGCGCCAGACGGCCAGCATCCCTCCGCATGCTCAAGGGATCAGTGTCTGGTGATCGAAGGTCAGCACGGCGTCCCGATTGCCAAAGAGGTGCTCGCGAACTTCGTAATGAACGGATAGCAGCCGGCACCTGCCGTGAATCTCATTTGATCAGGTTACCCAGGCGGGTCCAGTCAATGGGGAAGCCATCGCGCAGGCCATCCCAGTTCATCCAGATGGCGAAAGCCTTGCCGACCAGGTTGCCTTCCGGCACCGGGCCCCAGCAACGGCTGTCATTGCTGTTGTCACGATTATCGCCCATGGCGAAATAATAGCCCTCGGGGACCTTGATGGGGCCCTTGAGGAGTTCGTAGCATCCCGGCGCCAAGTCGGGGGCGCGGGGATTGGTCAGGATTCGGTGCTCCACTTCACCCAGGTGTTCGTCGGCAATGCGCGCCCCTGTCATGCTCGCCCCGGCGCCAACGCCCGTAAAAATGCCGTCCGGCGTCTGGGGCACGGGATTTCCGTTTAAATATAGCGTCTTGTTGCGATAGGAAATTTCGTCGCCAGGGATGCCGACGATGCGCTTGATGTAGTCAGTGCCAGGCTCCAGTGGAAAGCGAAAGACCGCCACGTCACCCCGCTGGGGCTCCCCCACTTCGATGAACTTGGTGTTGAGCACCGGCCAGCGCAGGCCATAGGCGAACTTGTTGACCAGGATGAAATCGCCCACCAGCAAGGTCGGCATCATGGAACCCGATGGGATGCGAAAGGGTTCCACCAGGAAGGAGCGCAACAAGAGCACGATGAGGATGACGGGAAAGAAGGATCGCGCATACTCCACCAGCACAGGTTCCTTCAGACGCGCCTTGGCCCGAATATCACCCTCTGCTTCGCCCGCCAGGGCGGCCTCCGCCGCCAGTCGGCGCCGGCGCGGGGCGAATAACACGGCATCGAGTAGCCATATGCCCCCCGTCAGGGCACTGGCAAGGACGAGAAAGGCCGGAAAGTCGAAGTTCATGAGCCGGATACGAATTTCAAAGAGAATGGGTTAATTATCCTTGCCAAACTGAAGCACCGCAAGGAAGGCCTCCTGGGGTATCTCCACCTTGCCGACCTGCTTCATGCGCCGCTTGCCCGCCTTCTGCTTCTCCAGCAACTTGCGCTTGCGGGTGATATCGCCACCATAACACTTGGCTGTAACATTCTTGCGCAAAGCCTTGACGGTAGTACGAGAAATGATCTTGCTGCCAATGGCGCCTGGATGGCGACCTCGAACATCTGGCGCGGGATCAGGTCCTTCATGCGCACGGTCAGGTCATGTCCACGGTAGGCGGCGTTATCGCGGTGGACGATCGTCGACAGGGCGTCCACCTTCTCGCCATTGATAAGGACATCGAGCTTGACCAGGTCCGCCGCTTGAAAGCGCTTGAATTCATATTCAAAGGAGGCATAGCCCCGGCTCACGGATTTGAGGCGGTCGAAAAAGTCGAGCACCACCTCGCTCATAGGCAGTTCGTAAGTCGCCTGAATCTGTCCACCCAGGTACAGGATATTCTTCTGAATGCCGCGCTTTTCGATGCAGAGATTGATGACGCCGCCCAGCATCTCCTGGGGTAGCAGGATGTGGGCCTCGATGATGGGCTCGCGGATCTCCCGCAGTACCGCCGCATCCGGCAACTCCGCCGGATTATCGACCTTGACTACCTCGCCATTCGACAGCAGGACCTCATAGATGACGGTGGGGGCCGTGGTAATGAGGTCGAGATCGTACTCCCGCTCCAGGCGCTCCTGGACTATCTCCATGTGCAGCATACCGAGGAAACCACAGCGGAAACCGAAGCCAAGTGCTTGGGAAACCTCGGGTTCGTAGAACATGGCCGCATCATTGAGACGCAGCTTGCGCAGGGCGTCGCGCAACTCCTCGTAGGCATCCGAATCCACGGGATAGAGGCCGGCGAAGACCCGTGGTTGCATCTCCTTGAAACCAGGCAGGGCCTTGTCCGCGGGGCGGTCGGTAAGGGTGATGGTATCTCCCACCGGGGCGCCATCGATTTCCTTGATACCCGCCACCAGAAAACCGACCTCGCCGGTGCCGAGGGTCTTGCGCTCGGTCTTCTTGGGGGTAAAGACGCCGATACTGTCCGCGTTATAGCTGCGGCCGGTGGACATGATCTGAATCTTGTCGCGGCGGTTGATGGCACCGTTGACCACCCGCACCAGGGAGACGACCCCGACGTAGGAGTCGAACCAGGAGTCGATGATCAAGGCCTGGAGGGGCCCGTCCGGATTGCCTCGGGGTGGCGGGATGCGCTTGACCAGGGTATCCAGCAATTCGGGAATACCCAGGCCCGTCTTGGCACTGACCTTGAGGGCATCCTTGGCCTCCAGGCCGATGATCTCTTCGATCTGTTTGATGACCTTTTCAGGCTCGGCGGAGGGCAAATCGATCTTGTTGAGCACCGGCAGGACTTCCAGGCCCATCTCGATGGCCGTATAGCAGTTGGCCACGCTCTGGGCCTCGACGCCTTGGGCGGCATCCACCACTAGCAGTGCCCCCTCGCAAGCAGCCAGGGAGCGCGACACCTCATAGGAGAAATCCACATGACCCGGAGTGTCGATAAAGTTGAGCTGGTAAATTTCCCCATCCGAGGCCTTGAATTCCAGGGTCACGCTCTGGGCCTTGATGGTGATCCCCCGCTCCCGTTCCAGGTCCATGGAATCGAGTACCTGGGCCGACATCTCACGGTCGCTCAGGGTGCCCGCAAGCTGGATGAAACGGTCCGCGATGGTCGATTTTCCGTGATCGATATGGGCGATGATGGAAAAGTTGCGGATATGACTCAGATCGACCATCGAATTCCGTAAGGCTGCTGTGGAGGTTGGGGCCTGGGGCGACGGGTCCCGCGCGGCAGGCACAGGCCCTGCCCCCAAGGCAGGGGGAGCACGGCATCATAGCAGAACCTGGGAGGCCGAGTTATAAGGATTCGGGATTCAAGGTGATATCGCGCGGCAAGGTCTTGAAGTAGCCGCCGAGTCGCAAGCCCTGAATACCGAATTCTCACCCAGTGAGAAGAGGCGCCGGCATATCGCCAGCGCCTCCAGTCATCGCGATTCGGGGGAATCAATCCTTCGGGATGCGCACGGCGACGAAGATGCGGCCTTCATTGCGCTGGATGAGGGCGGCGATGGAACGGCCGGGTTCCATGGCCTCGAGGATCTCGCGCAGGCGAGCGCCGCTCTCCACCTCCTTGTTGTCGATCATGAGCAGGATATCGCCGACTCGGATACCGGCGCGCTCGGCGGGGCCCTTTTCGACCTTGGCGACAAAGACGCCCGCCTTGCCCGCGCCCAATTGCTCGCGGTCCTCATCGCTCAAATCCTCGACGATGAGGCCGATGCGATTGGCTTTAGCGGGCTGGTCGATGGTTTCGCCCGGACCCCCTGACTGGGACTCCTCGGGGAGTTCACCGATCATGAGGTCGATGACCCGGGTCTCGCCCCGGCGCAGGATGGTCACCTTCGCCTCTCGCCCCACGGGATGAACCCCCACCATGGGCGGCAGGGCGCTGGATTCGAGGATGGGGGTGCCATTGAAATCGAGGATGACATCGCCAGCCTGTAGGCCAGAGGCGGCCGCGGGGCCATCCGGCACCACCTGGGCAACCAGGGCACCCACGGGCTGGGGCATGCGGAAGGTCTCCGCCAGGTCGCGGGTCACGTCCTGGATCAGGACGCCGAGCCAGCCCCGGGTGACACGGCCCTTAGTCTTGATCTGCTCCGCCACATCCATGGCCACGTCGATGGGGATGGCGAAGGATAGCCCCATGAAGCCGCCAGTGCGGCTGTAAATCTGGGAGTTGACCCCGACCACCTCACCATCAAGATTGAAGAGAGGGCCGCCGGAATTGCCAGGGTTGATGGCCACATCGGTCTGGATGAAGGGGACATAGTTCTCGGTGGGCAGACTACGCCCCTTGGCGCTGAC
>JBFZDM010000179.1:0-3284 GCA_041307365.1 Chromatiaceae bacterium
GACGGCGCGCTCGACCCGCACCAGGCAGATCCCGAACTGCATCTCAGCCATCTCGCCTACACAGCGAATGCGTCGGTTACCCAGGTGTTCAATGTCATCAACGGTGCCTCGCCCATAGCGCAGTTCCACCAGGATACGGAGGACATCGATGATGTCGGAGCCCTCGCCCTGCTCGGCGCAAAGCCGATGGGAGGTCTCGTCGGTGCGTGCACCGAAATAAACGCTATCGTAAAGGATGCCAGGTCCTGCCTCGCCGCCGCGAGCACGGCGGCGGTTAAACTTCATGCGACCAACGGCGGACAAGTCGTAGCGGTCCAGGGTGAAAAAGAGGTTATGGAAGAGGTTCTGGGCCGCCTCCTTGGTCGGCGGCTCCCCCGGGCGCATCATGCGATAAATCTCTACCTGGGCTTCCAGTTCGGTGGTGGTCGGATCGATGCGCAGGGTCTCGGACATGTAGGGACCCTGGTCCAGATCATTGACGAAGAGGGTCCGCAGTTCGGAGATGCCCTTCTCGCGCGTCTGCTCCAGCAACTCGGGGGTGACCAAGTCATTGGCGTTAGCTAGGAGTTCGCCGGTCTCGGTATCGATGAGGTTATGGGCCAGGATGCGACCCTGAAGGAAGTCGGCGGGCACGGTCAGACGCTCGACGCTCAACTTCTGCAGCTCCCGGGTATGGCGGGCGGTGACGCGCCGCCCGGCCTCGACCACCACCTGGTCACCGACAATGATGTCGAAGCCGAGAGTCTCGCCGCGCAGCCGATCCGGCACCAGGTCCAATTCGATCAGGTTGCCATTCAGGTGGAAGCAGTCGGTTTCGAAGAAGCTGTCCAGAATCCGCTGGGTGTCATAGCCCAAGGCGCGCAGCAAGATGGTCGCCGGCAGCTTGCGACGGCGGTCGATGCGCACGAAGACGTTGTCCTTGGGGTCAAACTCGAAGTCGAGCCAGGAGCCGCGATAAGGGATGACGCGAGCCGAAAATAGCAGCTTGCCGGAGGAATGGGTCTTGCCCTTGTCGTGATCGAAGAAGACGCCAGGCGAGCGGTGGAGCTGCGAAACAATGACCCGCTCGGTTCCATTAATAATAAAGGTGCCGGTCTCGGTCATAAGGGGCATCTCGCCCATATAGACTTCCTGCTCCTTGATGTCCTTGATGGCTCGGGAACCCGCCGGGGCTTCCCGGTCGTAGATCACTAGGCGCAACAGGACCCGCAGGGGCGCCGCGTAGGTGGCGCCACGCAAATGACACTCCCGCACATCGAAGGGGGGCTCACCGAGACGGTAACTGACGAACTCCAGGACGGCGTTCCCTGAGTAGCTCTCGATGGGGAAGACGGACTTGAAGGCGGCGTTCAGACCCCTGTCATGCCGCTCGGCGGGCCTCAGATCCTCTTGGAGGAAGTCCCGGTAGGAGTCGATCTGGGTCGCGAGCAAAAAGGGTACTTCCAGGATGCTGGTGCGCTTGCCGAAGTCCTTGCGGATACGCTTTTTCTCGGTGAACGAATAGGCCATGCTGCCTTACCCTCGAAGTGCTGTAATTGGGTGGCCGCCCAGGGCCGGGCGGCGGATCAGGTGACAGGCAGGGGACTCGCGCCCCCGCTCCCGCCCGATAAGCGCGCGGCCCAAGGCCGCGATGTGGAAACAGGGAAAGGCCGGCGACACGCGGCCGCCAGCCCCCCTTTCGCGCTGGAAACGTAACGACGCAAGGAGGCCGTTACTTGACCTCGACGGTGGCGCCGGCCTCTTCCAGTTGCTTTTTGGCGGCCGCCGCCTCGTCCTTGGAAACGCCTTCCTTCAAAATGGTCGGAACCCCTTCGACGGCATCCTTGGCCTCCTTGAGGCCCAGGCCGGTCAAGGCACGAACGACCTTGATGACGCTGACCTTGTTGGCGCCGAAAGCGGTTAAGACCACGTCGAACTCGGTCTTTTCCTCCTCGACGACGACCTCCGCGCCACCGGCGGCCGCGGGCGCCATGGCGACGGCAGCGGCAGCGGTGACCCCGAACTTCTCTTCCATCGCGCTAATCAGCTCCACGACCTCCATCACGGTCATGTTGGCGATGGCTTCCAGGATGTCTTCTTTGGACATAGACATAATTTTCTCCTAATCGAATGGCTGGTTGATGCCTTGCCGAGGGCCTGACCCCAAGGGGGTCAGGCCGCCTCCTTGGCATCGCGGACCGCCGCGAGGGTGCGGACAAGCTTGCCCGGCACCTCGTTGATGGTCGCCGCAAGCTTCTGTACCGGGGCCTTCATGACGGACATGAGCTGCGCAATGGCCTCCTCGTAGGTCGGCATCTTCGCCAGCGTGCCGAGTTCCGATGGAGCGAGCAGCCTGCCGCCAATGGTCACGAGCGTGACCTTGAAGGCACTGTGGCCCTTGGCGAACGCCTCGGCCACACGCGCCGCCGAGCCCGGATCCACCTGCGAGAAAGCCAGGATCATGGGCCCCTTGAGGACCCCCTGGATGCAGGCGAAGTCCGTCCCTTCCACGGCGCGCCGGGCCAGGGTGTTCTTGACCACGCGCAGATAGACACCGGCCTTGCGCGCCTCGACGCGCAAGTTCGTCATCTCCTGCACGGTCAAGCCCCGGTATTCGGCGCCAACGGCCGAATAGGCGCTTTTCGCGACTTCCGCGACCTCGGCGACGATGGCTTCTTTCTGGGCAAAATTCAGTGCCACAGTTCGTCACCTCCTGATTTCGGTTGTTTGGGGAGGATTCCCCTTTCCCGATAGCCGCCCCCGGTCATCCTGACCGCCATGGGCAGCGGTTGCGTGCGCCGTCATCAGGCATTCGACACCGCTCGCGCGGTCGCCAGTCCGATTCGGGAGCACCGTCTGCGCAGGCCCCAAGGGAATTAAGGCCGACGCGGCCCTCATCCCGAAGACCACCCGGACACCTGCGGTCTTTGACGGCCGCCGGCCAAATGCGCCGGCGCCCCAAAGAGCGTACCGGAGCCAGGCTTTTCCCGCCTGGTCCCGGAAATTTTGCGCGGATTCCTCCCTGAATGGCGCGTTGATGGGTGGTGGATCTAAATTCCCGATACCCTGGATGGCCCATGTCGTTGGGGTCCGCCAGGATATTCCAAGCGAGCCCCATAAGTGCCCTTAGATGAGGGACAGGTGATCCACAGTCAGTCCCGGCCCCATGGTGGTGGAGACGGTGACCTTGCGCATATAAATGCCCTTGGAGGTACTTGGTTTGACCTTCATCAGGTTGCGCAGCAAGGCCTCCAGGTTTTGGCGCAAGGCGACGGGCTCGAAGGAGACCTTGCCCAAGGGACAAT
>JBFZDM010000192.1:0-3888 GCA_041307365.1 Chromatiaceae bacterium
ACCTCCAGCACGCTGCCGCGCACCATGCGGGCGAGGATGGCCGCCAGCCCGGTGCCCAGGGTGATGGCCGGCAGGACCAGGCTCGCCAGACCCTCGCGCCCACTCACCGGCGTCCAGCCCAACCAGAGGGAAAAGACCAGGATGAGTAGGGGCCCGAGCCAGAAATTAGGGATGGAAACACCGACCAGCGATAAACCCATGGCCCCGGCGTCAAGGTGGCCGCCACGATGGCTCGCCGCCATTACCCCGAGCGGCAGGGACAGAACCAGTGCCAGTCCCAAGGCGGCGGCGGTCAGCTCCAGGGTCGCCGGGATACGCTCGCCCAGAATTTCCCGCACCGGGCGGCGGTCCTGGAAGGACTCACCCAGGTCAAGGCGAGTCAGGCGTCGGAGATATTCCAGGTACTGTTCGCCGATCGGTCGATCCAGACCGAGGGCGGCGCGCAGGGCCTCCCGGTCGGAGGGCTGGGCGCTCTCCCCCAGCATGGCCTCCACTGGATCGCCCGGGATCAGATGGATCAGCAGGAAGACCAGGGTGCAGACGCCCAGGACCACCACCAGGGCTGAACCAACGCGGGAAAGCAGGAGCGCAAACAAAAAAGTCCCTACAGGATGGGTCGGGCATGAGTCGGATGGTACCGCAAATCCGCGCCGGTCAACGGATCTCCACCAGGGTTCCCGCTGGTGCCAGGTCGAAAAGGGGGATCAGATCCGCGTCGCGCATACGGATGCAGCCATGGGACAGGGGAACCTGCATGGGCACCGTATCTGGCGTGCCGTGAATATAGATGTACCGGCGTAGGGTATCAACCTGTCCACCGCGGTTGCGGCCGGGCTCCAGGCCTGTGAGCCAGAGGATGCGGGTGAGTATCCAGTCCCGTTCCGGGTAGCACACCGCCAGTTTGGCGCCATGGATCTCCCCCGTGGGCCGGCGGCCGACGAAGACGGTGCCCGGCGGACAGCCAGCGCCGATGCGAATGCGCACCCGGTGCAGGCCCCTCGGTGTGCAGCCGCTGTCCCGTCTCTCGCCTGGGCCATTGCGTGCGGTGGAGACGGGGGCCTCGAGTAACAAGGCGTTATCCTCAAACAGACGCAGGCGCTGGCTGGCTAAATCGACCAGGATCCACCTGCGGGCAACGAGGTTATCGAACATCGTGGGGGTAATTTTGGGCAGATCTCAGGCCAAGAGCAACTCGGCGATTCGGGACTCATGCGCCATCCGCCAGTGGACGGGGTAATTCCCAGACCCCCCAAGCGGTTAATGGAAATCCTGGCGGTAGCCGCCCGCAGCCAGTGGCCACCGCTTGAGGGTATCCTTCCGCCCTGCTCCTAGAGATGGGAATACTGGACCCCGGATGAGAGCAGGGTGTGATTGCAATTTCAGGGGCACGCTCCATTTCCCGCATGGTCAAACGCACTTGAATCCGGAGAACCCAGCATGAAGACCGCACTGTTTACCCTCAGTCTGGCCGCCATCAGCAGCGGCGTTGCCGCCGATGCACTGATCCCGGCCACGCCCTGCCCGGCCCTCCTCGATCTCAGCGTCCGCCGACTGGCCGGGGATGAGGTGATCAACCTCTGCGAGGCCTACCGCGGTAAGGTGATTCTAGTGGTCAACACCGCCAGCAAGTGCGGATTCACCCCCCAGTACGAGGGCCTGGAGGCCCTCTTTCGCAAATACCAGGACCAGGGTCTGGTGGTACTCGGCTTCCCCTCCAACGACTTCATGAAGCAGGAACCCGGCAGCGAGCATGAGATCCAGAAGTTCTGCCGACTCACCTACTCAGTGAATTTCCCGATGTTCGAGAAGGTCAGCGTCACGAAGGGCACCGCCACGCCGCTGTTCGAGCGACTCGCCGCGGCGGGCGCCCCCTACCCCAAGTGGAACTTCTACAAGTACCTGATCGACCGTAACGGCGACTATGTAGACTATTTCGCCAGCATCACCTCGCCGGAGAGCGACAAGATAGCGCAGGCGATCGAAAGGCTGCTTTGACACCCCGGCCTGAAGATGCCGCGAAGAGTTCATGCCAGACTAGCTCCGCCATCCCCCTATTACGCTCAAGCCGCCCGCCATAGCCCAGACTAATGGGCTACCCGCTGGTCGAGCCAGGTGATGATCTCATCGATCTTGGGCTGTTTGGCGGGATCGATATGCTTGGCCTCTTCCAAGGCGGAGCGGGCCAGGCCATAGCGGCAGCTATGGAGATAGGCCATGCCCATGCCGATGAAAGCCTCGGCATTGTTGGCATCCAGACGGATGGCGCGCTGGAAGCTCAGGATGCTGCCAGCATAATCCTGGCTCATGAGCTGGGCACCGCCCAGACGCTGAAGGCTCGGGAAGAATTGGGATCGGCCACGACCGCTTGTTGCAGGATCTCCAGGGCCTCCGGGAGCTTACCCTCATTGAGCAGAGTCTCTCCCCGCTGGAGCAGACTAGGCTCCTCGTTGGCGGACAGGGGCAGGGCCGCGCACAGCAGGGTAGCGGCGAGGAATGGACGCATCTTCATCGCAATATCTTCTCCAGAGATGAAAAATCCCGCGCGGGGCAGAAGCCACGCGCAGGATACCCCGTAGCCGGGGTCTAAGGACAACCTTACTTCAAGGACCCCTTACCGTAACGGGCCTCGAAACCGGCTCGCACCTTTTCCAGCGACTCCTTACTCAAGCCGTTGAAGTACCAGTCATGACCCTCAAGGGGCTTGAAGTGCTTTTCCAGAAGGGCGACGGCGAACTTGTCGTTCTTGTCCTTCGCGTGGACCACTTCCTTGAGTTCCGGGATCCAGTCGAAGTAGGTGTGCTTGGCCACCTCGTAGATACCGTGCCACCAGGTGTAGTCAGGACCCATCATGGCAGCGCCATGGCGGCCACGGCGACCCTCATGGTGCCAGATCTCCCACCAGGTCCATTCAATTTTCTCGTCGAAGGGTGCGGGGGTGATATAGCCCTTCTCCTTGAGTTCATTCATGGCGGCCGCGATGGGCTTGGCGAATTTCTCGTTATAGAGATCGACGACGTCGTCGAACTGCTTGTAGTGGCCCTCGATCACGCTGGTGGCGTGGCAGCCGAAGCAGATACTTTCCATTTTGGCACGGCGATCCTTCCAGGTGAGAACCTCGACGACCTTGGATCCCTTGGCCTCATCGCCGACCTTAGGCACTTCCTTACCCTCGGGGACATCGAACTCATTGCCATCCTCCAGCTTCACCAGGTTCATCTTGGTGGAGATGGGCGGCCTCAGTGTCCAGGAGATGCGCTCACCGACATTGTGGGTCTTGGGCTGGTTGACCCCAGCGCTCATATGACAGGTGGCGCAGGTGGGGGCGGCGGAATAATCCACCCCAGCAATCCACTTGTCGTACTCCAAGTTCATTTCATCGAGCTTGGCCCGATAAATGATGCCGCGCTTGGACTCGTTATAGACCTCGATCTGGGGATGATCTGGTCCCACATGGCATTTGCCACAGGTGTCAGGGGTGCGGGCCTGCTCGCGGGAGAAGCGATGACGACCATGGCAAGCGGTGCAGGCACCCTTGGAGCCGTCCGGATTCATCCGGCCAATGCCCGTGTTGGGCCAGCTACCGGGGAGGGGCCGACCCTTGTTCTTACCCTCGGTTTCGAACTCGAGGAGACCGCCATGGCACTGGCGGCAACCGGCGTTGACCGCCGCGGGACCGCCCACCACCTCGCCCAGCAGATTATCGAGGGATGCCAGGATATCCCCCGCCTTGGAGTGGTGGGAGCCATCCATCTCCTCGAACTCGGTGGTATGGCACTTGGAGCAGTCCTTGGGCGTGACCACGATGGAGATCAGGGCACCCTCATGGGTGAAGGCATCGACATCCCCCTCCTTGGCCTCGTGGCAATCTAGGCAGTTGACCCCATTCTG
>JBFZDM010000193.1:0-4841 GCA_041307365.1 Chromatiaceae bacterium
CGGCGTCGGTGTTTGGGCGATGGCCGGCACCTCGGGTCTGGACCCCGTCGCCGGCGCGAGTCTCGGTGAGTCCCTTGGGGAGATCCCCGCCGGCATGATGGGGGCATGATCGGCGGCGTCGTCACCGGCATCCTGCTGGAGATCTTCGGCGCCCACCTGGAGGAACATGAGCAGGCGGTTTGAAGTTTTATATGGCCGGTGGCGGTTGCCCTGCCGGGGGGTGTCCCTACCCCCCTGAAAGGTCCCTTGGCAAGGCCCCAAAAAGGGCATCGCCCAGCCGCCCCTCACACTCCCGACGGCAAGCCCGCCAGGGCCATGGCCACTTCGCACTCGTCGTAGGTCAGGTCCTGGAGCTTGCCGGCCAGGTAGTCCGTATAGGCCTGCATGTCGAAGTGGCCGTGGCCGCAGAGGTTGAAGAGGATGGTCTTGGCCTCGCCCGATTCCCGGCATTTCTCGGCCTCGTGGATGGCCGCGCGCACGGCATGGTTGGCCTCCGGCGCCGGGATTATGCCTTCGGCCTTGGCGAACTGGAGTCCGGCGGCAAAGCATTCCAATTGGTTGTAGGAGCGGGGATCGATATAGCCGAGCTTGGCCAGGTGGCTGATCTGGGGCGCCATGCCATGGTAGCGCAGACCACCGGCGTGGAAGCCCGGCGGCACGAAGGTCGATCCGAGCGTGTACATCTTGACCAGGGGAGTCAGGTGGGCGGTATCGCCGAAGTCATAGGCGAAGAGGCCCTTGGTGAGGGTCGGGCAGGCGGAGGGCTCCACGGCGATGAACTTGATGTTGCCGCCCTCGCGCAGTTGCTTGCCCAGGAAGGGGAAGGCCAGTCCCGCAAAGTTGCTGCCCCCGCCGGTGCAGCCGATGACCATGTCGGGCCAGTCCCCCGCCATCGCCATCTGCTGCATGGACTCCAGCCCGGTGACGGTCTGGTGCAGCAGGACGTGGTTGAGCACGCTGCCCAGGGCGTACTTGGTGTCGTCCCGCTGGGCCGCCACCTCCACCGCCTCGCTGATGGCGATGCCGAGGCTGCCGGTGCTGTCCGGATGCTCGGCCAGGATGGCGCGCCCCGATGCGGTCGTGTCGGACGGACTGGCGATGCACTGGGCGCCGAAGGCCTCCATGAAGGCGCGGCGGTAGGGCTTCTGGTTGAAGCTCACCTTGACCATGAAGACCTGGATTTCGAGGCCGAAGAAGGATCCGGCCAGGGCCAGGGAGGAGCCCCACTGGCCGGCGCCGGTCTCGGTGGTGATGCGCTTGACCCCTTCTTCCTTGTTGTAGAAGGCCTGGGGGATGGCGGTATTGGGCTTATGGCTGCCGGCGGGGCTGACGCCCTCGTACTTGTAATAAATGCGGGCCGGGGTACCCAGGGCCTTTTCCAGCCGCCGGGCGCGGAAGAGGGGGGAGGGCCGCCATTGACGCAGGACATCCCGGACCGGGCCTGGGATCTCGATCTCCCGCTCCGCGCTCATCTCCTGCTCGATGACGGCGCGGGGAAAGATGGGGGCCAGGTCATCGGGGGTGATGGGTTCCTTGGTGCCCGGGTGGAGCACGGGGTCCAGGGGAACCGGCAGGTCGGCGTTGATGTTGTACCAGGACTTGGGCAGGTCCTGCTCATCGAGCAGGTATTTGATCGTGTCGGACATGGGCGGCCAGGACCTCTCCATTAAGGCTGCGTTCTTGATCGCGAGGGTTACGCCCGGCAGGGCGCGGAACCCGGCTAGTGTGCCAGTTTTCGGGCCGGGCTGAAATGGGGAAGGGACCATGGCGACCTCGAGGGTCCAGGGATCCGGCGGGCTTGCCGCCAGGGCAAGTCACCCCGGTGGCGGGGAGGAGGGTGCCACAGGACCCACAATCCCTTGATCGCCGCCATGATTGGTAAGCGGGTCCCCACGTCCCCGCCAGTGCTGCTGGACCGCACCGCCCGCCCCGAGCCTGAAATGTTTCGGACGGATAAAAACGGGGCGTGATAAACTAAACCCATTCGCGCGGTGCGCTATTAAACCCACGAGGTAATCGCCATGTCGGTCGACTTGAAGAATCCAGAATTTGTCGAGTATCGCGGTCAGCAGGTGCAGCTTACGGAACTGCTGGGCGATTACCAGGCCCTGCGCCACAAGTTGGCGCAGAGCAAGAACGAGAACCGCAGTGCCGTGGTCCGCCGTCGCCAGGAGAAGAGCCTCAAGCCCTATCAGGCGGAACTGATCCGGCTGCAGAAGTATCTGGAAGAAACCAAGACCCGCATGATCATCCTCTTCGAGGGCCGGGACGCGGCGGGCAAGGGCGGTACCCTGCGCCGCGTGACCCGCTACATGAACGAGAAACACTACCGCGTCGTCGCCCTCGGCAAGCCGACCGAGGAGCAGCGTTTTCAGTGGTACTTCCAGCGTTATGTCACCCAGTTCCCCACCGGCGGCCAGGTGGTGCTCTTCGACCGTAGCTGGTACAACCGCGCCGTGGTCGAGCCCATCTTCGGTTTCTGCTCCGAGAAGGAATATCAGAACTTCATGTACGGCGTGGTGGGCTTCGAGAAGGACCTGGTGCGCCAAGGCACCATCCTGGTCAAGCTCTACTTCAGCGTCACCAAGGACGAACAGGCCCGCCGCTTCGAGCGACGCAAGACGGATACCCTGCGTCAGTGGAAGTTGTCGGAGATCGACGCCCAGGCCCAGGAGCGCTGGGACGACTTCACCCGCCAGAAATACGAGATGATCAAGCGCACCCACGCGGCCCACGCCCCCTGGACCATCATCCGTTCCAACAACAAGTATCGCGCCCGCATCAATGCCATGAAGGTGATCCTCAACGCGGTGCCCTACGAGCGCCTGAATGCGAATCTGGATTTCGTGCCGGATCCCGAAATCGTCATCTCCGGCGCCCGCGAGCTGGAGATCATGGAGGCCCAGACCCTGCGCGAGGGCCGGTTCACTAGCTGATGCCTTGCCGGGCCGGTCCTTTCGGCGGATCGGCCCCACCCTCTCTACCTTCGGGGTTGCTGTGCTTATGTCCCCCCTGATGACCCCGGGCCCCTACGCTACCCTGCCTGGCCGGCGCTATCCCCCCGGGGTGAGCGTCACGGCCGGGGGTGTCAACTTCTCCGTCTTCAGCCGCCATGCCACCGGCGCCGAGCTCCTCCTTTACGAAAGCGCCGGCAGCCCAGAGCCCTTCCAGGCCATTCGTCTGGATCCCGAAGTCAATCACACCTTTTTCTCCTGGCACCTGCTGGTGGTGGGGCTGCCCCTTGGCACCCACTACACCTGGCGCATGGAGGGCCCCAGGGACCCCCGGGGCAACGGCTGGCGCTTCGATGCCGGGGTGGAGTTGGTTGACCCCTGGGCGCGGGCCGTCAACCAGGCGGGCTGGGACCGCTGGCGGCGCCAGCGGGTGGGGATTTTGCCCCATGATTCGCCCCGGGCCGTGGTCATTGGCGATGGCTACGATTGGGAGGGGGATGCTCCCCTGTCCATCCCCCCCGAGGAAATGATCATCTACGAGCTGCACGTCGGTGGTTTTACCCGCCACCCTTCCTCGGGCGCGCGGCACCCCGGCACCTTCCGGGGGGTGATCGAAAAGATCCCCTATCTCCAGTCCCTCGGCATCACCCATGTGGAGTTGATGCCGGTCATGGCCTTCGATGACCAGGACGTGCCCGCCGGTGTCCGCGATCTGGGCCTGGGCAATTTCTGGGGCTACAGCACCCACAGCTTTTTCTCGCCACACCCCGGCTATTGCGTCTCGCCGGAGGCCGGGACTCATCGCGACGAGTTCCGGGATATGGTCAAGGCCCTGCACCAGGCGGGGATCGGCGTCATCCTGGACGTGGTCTTCAATCACACCGCGGAGGGCGGGGCCGATGGGCCTGTCCTCAATTTCAAGGGTTTTGGCAACGAAACCTTTTACCTGCTCGACAGCATCGACAAGAGTCGCTTTCTGGATTTCACGGGCTGCGGTAACACGGTCAACGCCAATCACCCCTTCGTCGCCCGCTTCGTCATCGATTGCCTGGAATACTGGGTGCGGGCGATGCATGTGGATGGCTTCCGCTTCGACCTGGCCAGCGCCCTGGCCCGGGGCGAGGACGGCCAGCCCATGCACAACCCGCCCCTGCTCTGGGGCATCGAGTTGTCCGACGTCCTGGCCCATACCGAGATCATCGCCGAGGCCTGGGATGCCGCGGGTCTCTACCAGGTCGGGACCTTTCCCGGCTACCGCTGGATGGAGTGGAATGGCCGCTATCGCGATAGCGTGCGGTGCTTCGTGCGCGGCGATGGCGGCCTCCTCGGCGAGGTGGCGAACCGCATCGCCGGCAGCAGCGACCTGTATCAGGCCAACCATCGTCTGCCCATCAATAGCGTCAACTTTGTCACCTGCCACGATGGCTTCACCCTCTGGGACCTGGTCAGCCATGACCGCAAGCATAACGAGGCCAATGGCGAGGCCGCCCGGGACGGGTCCGACGAGAACATGAGCTGGAACTGCGGTGTCGAGGGCGAGACCCAGGATCCGGCCATCCTCGCCCTGCGCCGGCGCCAGGCCCGGAATCTGATCGCCATCCTCTTTCTCAGCCAGGGCATCCCCATGATTCTGGCTGGCGATGAGGTGTTGCGTACTCAGGGGGGGAACAACAATGCCTGGTGCCAGGACAACCCCACCGGCTGGTTCGACTGGACCCAGGTCGGCGGCAATGCCGGGATGCACCGTTTCGTGGCCGGGCTGGCGGACCTGCGCAAGCGCCACCGCAGTCTGCGGCGGCGGCGCTTCCTCACCGGCCGCGCCCGTAATGGCCAGGCCATGCCGGACATCGCCTGGTGGGGACCGGATGGCCAGCCCCCGGATTGGGA
>JBFZDM010000260.1:0-11021 GCA_041307365.1 Chromatiaceae bacterium
ACTGGACTATCTTGTTAGCAACGCCGACCACGAACACCAGGGCGGCCACGTAGAACAGCGAGGCGTATACAACTGTCAGGAACGACATGCTTCCGCTACCTTCGGTGAATCCGTTGGGGACACGGGACGGAAACCGTCCCGGTCCGCTAGTCTTTTGAGGCTACCATCACCCAGACAGGGCGAGGCGGAGCCACATCCAGGATAATGGATCCCGGATCCGCCCGGCGCGCATTGGCGCGGGAGCCGATGCGGCCGCCTCGAGCCGGCGCGAGATCAGACGCAGCCAGTAGGCTTAGGCAGACCTGCGTAACGGCAGGCTTGCTTGGCCGGACCATAGGGGAACAGGCCGTAGAGGTACTTGCTGTTACCCTTGTCCTTACCCAGCTTCTTGCCGACGGCCTTGGTCAGGACGCGCACAGCGGGAGCGATCTGATACTCCTCGTAGTACTCGCGCAGGAAATTGATGATGTCCCAGTGCTCCTCGGACAGCTCCAGGTCATCCTCCTTGGCCATGACGCCCGCGACGCCAGGAACCCAGTCGTTGATGTTGGCCAAATAGCCTTCTTCGTCGGTTTCAAAGGTCTTGCCGTCGACTACGATTGGCATGATGACGATCTCCTTGATGTGTGAAAGAGTATGGGTTGTCTGAAAACAGGTTGTCGCAACAGGGTTACAACCAGGCTTGGACTTTGTCGTTTTCCACCGCCAGGTCCACGAAACCGGCATAGTCCACTACTTTGATGCCGTCGATCAGACGATCCTCGCGGAAGCCCCGGGCCCTGAGGTCCGGCCCGAGGACATAGACCGACAGCTTACCGAGGCCCGCCTTGACCTGGGACTCGACGCTCGACCCCGCCAGGGCCGCGTATACGCCATCCTCCATAAGTAGGACGGAGGCGCCTTCGGACGCGAACTTGAGGCAGGACGCCAGGGAGTCGCGCTCGAATGGCGATTTATTGACAGTGTGCAGGATGCTCATGGAAACCCTCCTTAGAAACTGAAGACAACGTCGGATTCATCCATGATTTCGGTCACGCGGGCGGCGTCCACCACCTCGACGATGTTTTCGATCTCCTCTTCCGTATCCATGTCCTCATAGGCGATCGCCACCAGATCGTCCTGGGTCAGGCCACGGGCCGCGAGGGAGTCCGCATCCACATAAATGTATTTGACCTCGTAATCGCCCAGGGTGCGGTAGGTGGGCGAGAAGTTCTTCATGCCGATGCCGGCGGTATCCTGGCCCTTGACCAGTTGATAGACACCATCATCGACGAACATGAGACTGACCTCCTGATCGAAGGCCGCCCCGACCAGGACCACCTCCAGAGACTCCCAGGCATAGATGGTGCCGTAGGGAGCCTTCCGGTTGAGGTACATGAATTTCTTCACGACTTCGGACATGACGCTTACCCCTGTTAGTCACCGAAGACGACGAGGCGGTCCGATTGGATAGCCGCCTCGACCAATTGCCCGAGCCCGGAGATGCGGAACTTGGGATGGATGTTGGTGGCGTCCTTGCCATTGCGCTTGGCTTCGCCATCGTCCACGATGCCGCGGCGCTGGGCCGCGGCCACGCAGACGACCAAATCGAGGTCGTACTTCGCGCCCAGCTCCGCCCAGCGATTGACGATGTGGCGATCGTCCTGGGGCGGGGTCGTCAGGCGTGTCGAGTTGTTGACCCCATCGTGATAGAAGAAGACGCGAAAGACCTCATGTCCCTTCTCCAGCACGTTCTTGGTAAAGAAGTAGGCGGAATCGGACGCCTGGTGCTGGTAGGGTCCTTCGTTGATCTGAATTGCGAACTTCATTGCGACCTCGATCTGGTTGACTCCCGCCGGCCCGGGTGGGCTTGGGGAGAGTTCGCCCTAGAAGCGGATGTAATTGGAGGCGTTGAAGCTAGCCCGCGCGCCCCGCCAGGTATCGATGTGATACTTGGTGAAGGGCAACTCGACTTCCTCGAAGAAGCGCGGCCAGCCGATGCGCTCGATCCACTCATTCACGCGCTCCCAATCCCGGGCGCCTTCCTTGTAGGCCTTGAGGATGCGCTTGACGATGGCGGTCGCCTCGGGCCAGCGCGGGGGATTGTTGGGAATACCGGCGGCCACCAGTTTCTGGAAGGTGGGCTTGCCGCGGGCGTTGGAGTGGTTGCCGCCAACCCAGATCGCCAGCTTGGTGTGCTCGGCGTCATTGATCTGCATGGGCGGGCAGGGTGGGTAGCAAGCGCCACAGCAGATGCACTTGCGCTCATCGACCTCCAGGGAGGGCTTGCCATTGACCAGGGCCGGGCGGATGGCGGCCACCGGGCAGCGGGCGACGACGGTGGGGCGCTCGCAGACGTTGGCGACCAGATCGTGGTTGATCTTGGGCGGCTTGGTATGCTGGATGTTGATGGCGATATCGCCCTGCCCACCGCAGTTGATCTGGCAGCAGGAAGTGGTGATATGCACCCGGTTGGGCATGTTGGTGCTTTTAAACTCATCAATGAGTTCGTCCATCATGGACTTGACGACGCCGGAGGCATCGGTGCCCGGAATATCGCAGTGCAGCCAGCCCTGGGTATGGGAGATCATGGTCACCGAGTTCTGGGTGCCACCGACGATAAAGCCGGCGTCCTCCACGGCCTTGATCAGGGGCTCGACCTTGGCGGCATCAGCCACCATGTATTCCAAATTCGACCTTAGGGTGAAGTGGACGAAACCGTCACCAAAGCGCTCGCCGATGTCGCACAGCGTGCGCAGCGTGAAGACGTCCAGAATACGCTGGGTCCCAACCTTGACGGTCCAGATCTCGTCCCCACTGTAGGCCACGTGACGCAGAACGCCGGGGCGTGGGTGCTCGTGGTATTTCCACATGCCGAAGTTCTTGCGCATCACGGGATGCATGTACTGCCAGGGATCGGGACACCCGGTTTCGATCGGCTCGCGCATGTCTGCCATCGCCTTTCCTCCAAGAATGCAAATGAGTCTTTAACGGCCTTGGGCGCGATGGCGGCCAGGGCCGCCACCAGCCACGGTGAATTTAGCCAGCCTCGGCCTTACGCTCGAACCAGGCCTCGGCGGCCTCGTCCCAGCCATCCATGCGGACGTAGGAACTCTGACGCGGGTGGCTGAGCATATTGGGATCCGGTTCGATGCCAATGCCTTCAAGGAAGTTGGCCAGCCCGATGCGCTCGATCATCTCGCCGCAACGCTCGTGCTCCAGGCCATTTTCAGCCCAGAAGTCGATGATGCTTCCAGCCAGTTCGACCAGGGTTTCCCAGTCTTCCTCGGTTTCCAACTTCTTGAAGGGGACCAGTACGGTACCCATGAGATCACCGATCTTCAGGGTGCGCTTGCCGCCGATGAGGATAGTGACGCCCTTGTCGTCGCCAGGGTGCAGGGCCTTGGGCATGACGTTCAGGCAATGCATGCAGCGCACGCAGTCGCGGTTGTTCACCGCCAGGGTGTCGTCGTCATTCAGGGACAGGGCATGGGTGGGGCAGCGGGTGATAACGTTGTCGATGTAGTACTGACGGCCCTTGTCGGCGACATAGGCCTTGACCTCGTCCTGATCAACCTTCATCTCATCGCGCCAAGTGCCGATGACGGCGAAATCGGCGCGTTCGATGGCGTTCTGACAGTCGTTGCCACAGCCGGAGACCTTGAACTTGAACTTGTAGGGCAGGGCCGGCCGATGAACATCATCGACGAAGTTGTTGACCAGCAGGCGGTGGGCTTTGAGTTCGTTGGTGCAAGACATCTCGCAGCGGGCCGCGCCGACGCAAGACATGGCGGTGCGCACGCAGGGGCCGGCGCCGCCCAGATCCCAGCCATACTCGTTGACTTCGTCAAAGAAATGCTGGGTGTTGGCGGTGTTAGTGCCGATGAACATGATGTTGCCGGTCTGGCCATGGAAGGTCACCAGGCCAGAGCCGTACTTCTCCCAGCTATCGGCGAGCTGGCGCAGCATGGCGGTGGAATAGTGGTTGCCCGCCGGGGGCTGGACGCGCAGGGTGTGGAATTCCTTGGACTTGGGGAAGGCCTTGCCAACCTCAGAGAAGCGGGGGATGATGCCGCCGCCGTAGCCGTAAACGGAGACGGTGCCACCTTTCCAATAGCCCTTGCGGGTCTCGTAGGAGTGCTCGAGTTGGCCGAGCAGGTCGTTGATGACCTCGTTGATGCGCGCTTCCGGATGCTCGTCGCGGAGACGCTTGATGCCGGTGATGAAGCTCGGCCAGGGGCCGCTCTCCAGTTGGTCGAGCATCGGAGTGTTGTGCTTTTCGATAGCCATTGCGCTTTCTCTCCTGATCTTTCTTTAAAGCGGAAAGGGTTGGATAGCCGGTGTTCTTTTTGGATCCCGCGGCTTGAAAGGGCCGCGATACTCCCTCAACTCTGGTTCGTGAACTTGGTGGCCAGCCCAGACGCCCTTGCGCCTACCTCAAACCGGGCCAGCATCATCGGGTGTCACTATAGCCCCGACACTGAAATCGGCCTATTCCACCGTGGGGGGGATAGGCCTTGACCTTACCTATCCCTAAAGGAATAGGTCGCTGCGTCTTTTTCTAAACCCAACCAGATAAGCGACTGGTCTAGGGTCGAAAACGCGGCAGGGGTCGGATTTCGCGGCCCCGGATTAGCGCTATATCTTAGGGCATAAGTAAAAGTTGGTCAACGATTTCTAATATAAGCCGATGCTCAAGCTCCTGGTGCCAAAGGGCTTGGTAACGTGGCCGACACCCCCGGAGTTCTTGCCCCTGCCGGCCGTCATGACCGGACCCTGGCCCGGCCTTGCCAGGGTTCCGACCGCGCTCCCTGGCCCGTTGTTTTCCCCCCTGACGGCTGCATATAGCGGTCTGATTCATCGCCTCAACGGACGGTAAAACCCATGTTGAAACTCAGTGACATTCTGGTGGCGCACAAGGAAATTGAGTCCTTTGCCGAACTTGCCCCCATCATCCAGGACATAGCCCGGGGTGGAGAGCGCTTCTTTCGCATCGACCTCAAGCCGCCCTACCCGGACACCCCCGAGGACTGGGAGGACCGCCTCGAGGCCGCCTTCAGCGGCCTTCTTCGCTAGACCCCTTCGCGACAGCCTGGAACGAGCCCATGGAATTGAAGCCTTTCGACATCGATAACCGCAGCCTGCCCGACACGGCAGCGGATTCCGTGTTCAATCGGGCCGCCGAGCAGACCGCCCTGGAATCCCATCTGGAAGCCCTGCGCGAACGACTCGACGAACTGGCACTGGCGGGCGGCGCCCCCCAGGAGTTTGCCGATGCCCGCCTCCAGATGGCGCGAGCCCTGGTAGGGCTGGATCGCGGCGGCGAGGCATGGACCCTGGGCCGGGAGGCTCTGGATGTCTTCATCGCCCACGAGGACTTCGAGTCCGCCGCCGACGCCTGCGATGTCCTCTTCCAGGCCGATCAGCCCCACTCCTTGTGCGCCCTGGGTCAGGGCATCTGGCTGGCAGTCACCTATCCCATCGACCCGGACCTGTCGGTGGAAATCCTGACTCATGTCGTTGACGAGACCCCGGACGACGCCGATGGCGCCGCCGTGGCGGCTACCACGGCCCTCTTCCTCGCCGACATGCGTGCGGAAGGAACACAGCGCGACAACCTCATGTTCTTTGCCAGCCAGATCCTGGGTCAGGTGGCACGGCGCCATGGCGCCGTGGACAGCCAGGAGGCCTTCGACCACTGGATGAACCGGCTCGAGCTCAAGGAACCGGAAAAATTCCTGGTGCGGCTGCGCAACGTGGTTGATGTCCTGGTCCAGGACGACTGGTGGTTCGATCGGGATGCCCTGCGCCAGCGGCTGCCGGTGAATTGAAGTAACGGCGATCAGCGAGAATTAACCATGTTCTGGCAAGAAGAAGATACCGAGAAAAACTTCGAGGTCCCACCGGACGTGGTGGACGTCCTCTTTGCCCTCGACTGCAAACGGCTTCCGGTTGACCATGCCCACGCCCTCTCCAGGGCCATCGCCGGGGTCTTGCCCTGGTTCGACGAGGAACCCGGTATGGGCGTGCATACCATTCACGTCGCTGGATCCCAAAATGGCTGGGAGCGTCCAGAGCACGGCACCGGTATCCATCTCATGGTCTCGCGGCGCACCAAGCTGGCCATCCGAGTGCCTCGGGAGCGTCTTGACCACCTGATCCAGGGGCTGCGGGGCCTGACCCTGGATGTCGCGGGCTGCCCCCTGACCCTGGGCGAGGGCAAGCCTCGCCCCCTGAGCAAGGAGACCACCCTCTTCTCGCGTTTCGTCGTCAGCCAGGTCGTGGATAGCGAGGAAACCTTCCTCGCCCGCACGGCCGAGGAGCTGGCAAGATTGGACATCCGGATCCGCAAGGCCCTATGCGGCAAGACTCGCGCCCTGGCCATCCCCGGGGGCGCCCTCCAGACCCGCAGCCTCTTGGTCGCGGACCTCTCCCCCGAGGAATCCATACGCCTCCAGCAGCGCGGCCTGGGCCCCCACCGCGCCATGGGCTGCGGCATCTTCATCCCCCACAAGGGCATAGATTCGGTCCGCAAGGGAGGCTGAAATAGCCGCGCGCGGGGGCAATCTCAGATTGTCCAACCGGCCCTAGCCAACCCCCAGTCCCCGGTGCCCCGATGGGGGGCACTGGGCTTTGGGGCCAATCCCTGTCCCCGTTTCATCCTTGTTCAGATGCGCAGCAGCAAGCGGGCCGGATCCTCGAGCACATCCTTGATCGCCACCAGGAACTGGACGGCGTCGCGCCCGTCGATGATGCGGTGGTCGTAGGAGAGGGCGAGATACATCATGGGGCGCGCCAGGATCTGGCCGTTCACCACCATGGGCCGCTCCTGGATCTTGTGCATGCCGAGGATGGCACTCTGGGGCGGATTAAGAATGGGGGTGGATAGCAGGGAGCCGAAGACGCCGCCGTTGGTGATGGAGAAGGTGCCGCCGGTGAGATCCTCGAAACTCAGGGTACCGTCCTTGGCCTTGCGCCCAAAATCGGCGATGCCTTGTTCCAGATCGGCCAGGGTCAACTGGTCGCAATTGCGAAGGATAGGCACCACCAGACCGCGTGGGCTGCTGACGGCGATGCCGATGTCATAGTAGCCGTGATAGATGATGTCGGCGCCATCGACCGAGGCGTTGATAATGGGAAAACGCCGCAAGGCCTCCACCGCCGCCTTGACGAAGAAGGACATGAAGCCCAGGCGCACCGTATGGGTCTTCTCGAACAGATCCTTGTATTTGTTGCGCAGGTCCATGATGGGCTGCATGTCCACCTCGTTAAAGGTGGTCAGGATAGCGGCGGTCTGCTGGGCCTGGACCAGGCGTTCCGCCACCCGGGCACGCAGGCGGGTCATGGCCACGCGCTGCTCGGGCCGGCCGGCCTCGCCGCTCAGGCTCGGGGCTTGAGCGTCCCGCGCGGCGGACTCGGCATCGGCGGCGGTGGCGCTGGCCTCCCGTTGATCGAGGTGGGCCAGGACGTCGCTCTTGTGGATGCGTCCATCCTTGCCGCTGCCGGGGATCTCGGCGGCATTCAGGTCGAGTTCCTTGACCAGGCGCCGGGCCGCCGGCGCCAGCAGGGGATCCGCCGCTGGCTCGGGACTCACCGCCGGCGCGGCCGAGGCCTGTGCCGAAGCTGGAGGCGATGCCAATGCCGCTGACCCAGCCGCCCCGATGCGGCCGAGGACGGTGGAGGCCTTAACCACTTCCCCCTCCGCCATGAGGACTTCCGCCAGCACGCCATCCGCGGGGGCGGGAACCTCCAGCACGACCTTGTCCGTCTCCAGATCGACCAGGTTTTCATCCTTGGTGACCATCTCACCCGGCTTCTTGTGCCAGGCGAGAACGGTGGCGTCGGCGATGGACTCCGGGAGGGCGGGGACGAGGATTTCGGTGGTTGTCATAGCGGGATCCTGCGATTTTGTTTTTCGTTGATCTGGCCGGTGAGCGCCTCTTCGATCAGGCGCTCCTGCTGTTCGACATGAAGGTTACGGTGGCCAACCGCCGGAGCGGCGGACGGTGCCCGCCCCGCGTAGCAGACATGCCGGTTTTCCGCCATAAGGCGGTGGAAGCGGTGCTTAATCTGGTTCCAGGCCCCCTGGTTCTGGGGCTCCTCCTGACACCAGATGACCTGGGTCGCCGCCGGGTAGAGAGCCAGGGCGGCGGCGAGCTGTTCCTTGGGGAAGGGGTAGAGCTGCTCAATACGCAGGATGGCCGCCTCGGTCAGGCCCCGGGTACGGCGGGCCTCCAGCAGATCGTAATAGACCTTGCCGCCGCAAAGGATGACCCGTCGCACCCCCGCCGGATCCAGGGGGTCGATCTCGCCGATCACCGGCAGGAAGCGCCCATGCTCGAGCTCTTCCAGGGTGGAGGTCGCCAGCCGATGGCGCAACAGGCTCTTGGGGGTCATGACGATCAGGGGGCGGCGATAGTCCCGCAACATCTGGCGGCGCAGCAAATGGAACATCTGGGCCGGGGTGCTGGGAACGCAGACCTGGATGTTGTCCTCGGCGCAGAGTTGAAGGTAACGTTCCAAGCGGGCGGAGGAATGCTCGGCCCCCTGCCCTTCCATGCCATGGGGCAGGAGCATCACCAGGCCGCAGTCCAGATTCCACTTGGTGCCGGCGGAGGTGATGAACTGATCGATCACCACTTGGGCGCCATTGGCGAAATCGCCGAACTGGCCCTCCCAGAGGGTGAGGTCATTGGGTTCGGCGGTGGCAAAGCCATACTCGAAGGCCAGCACCGCCTCCTCCGACAGAATGGAGTCAATGACGATGAATGGCCCCTGATGCTCACCCATGTGCTGCAAGGGGGTGTAGCTCTCGCCGGTGGCCTGGTCGTGGATCTTGGCGTGGCGATGGAAGAAGGTGCCTCGCCCGCAATCCTGCCCTGAGAGGCGCACCGGAAAACCCGCATCCACCAGACTGGCGTAGGCCAGGTTCTCGCAAAAGCCCCAATCGGCCAACTGACTGCCCTTGGCCATCTTGCGGCGCTCGTTCCAGAGCTTGCTCACCCGGGGATGCAGCTCGAAGCCGTCGGGTACCCGCAACAACCGCTTGGCCAGATCCTGAATCCGGGCGAGGGGTAGCCCCGTATCCACATCCTGATCCCAGCCCTTGCCTGAGAAGGTCTTCCAGGAGACCCGGTAGGCATTGTCCAGCCCACACATGATCGGCCGGGCGGCCACCACCCCATGCTCGATGGAGCGGCGGTAGGTATCCACCATCTCCTCCGCCTCTCCCGGTCCAAGGACTCCGGCCTCGGTCAGTCGCTGGGCATAGACCTCCCGGGCGGTGGGATGGGCGCGGATCTTTCCATACATCACGGGCTGGGTCACGGCGGGCTCGTCAGCCTCGTTGTGGCCCAGGCGGCGGTAGCAGACCAGGTCGATGATGACATCCTTGTGAAACTCGATACGGTAATCCATGGCCATGCGGGTGACGAAGATGACCGCCTCCGGGTCGTCGCCGTTCACATGGAAGACCGGGGCCTGGACCATCTTGGCCACGTCGGTGCAGTAGGGGGTGGAGCGGACATCCAGGGGATGACTGGTGGTGAAACCAATCTGGTTGTTGACGACGATGTGAAGGGTGCCGCCGGTGCCATAACTGCGGGTCTGGGAGAGTTGGAAGGTCTCTGCCACCACGCCTTGACCAGCGAAGGCCGAGTCGCCGTGGATGAGGAGGGGCAGGACCTGATCACCGGTACGATCGTGGCGGCGGCGCTGGCGGGCGCGCACCGAGCCCTCGATGACCGGGTTGACGATCTCCAGGTGAGAGGGGTTGAAGCCCAGGGCCAGATGAACGGCGCCGCCAGGGGTCTCCACGTCGGAAGAAAAGCCCATGTGATATTTGACGTCGCCGGCCTTGTCGCCCCAGTGGGGGATGCGGCCCTCGAACTCCTCGAAGATGACGTGGGGCGGCTTGCCCAGGATGTTGATAAGGACATTAAGGCGCCCGCGATGGGCCATGCCAATGACGATCTCCCGAATCCCCTTGCGCCCGGCGCGCTGGATCAGCTCATCAATCAGGGGGATGAGGGCCTCGCCCCCTTCCAGGGAGAAGCGCTTCTGACCCACGTAGCGGGCATGGAGATAGCGCTCTATGCCCTCGGCGGCCGTGAGCAGGGTCAGTAGCCAGCGGCGGTCGGACGTCTCCAGCTCTGGCCGGGCCCGGTAGCCCTCCAGCCGCTTCTGGATCCAGCGTTTTTCCTCGACGCTGGTGATATGCATGTACTCGGAGCCCACCGACCCGCAATAGATCTCCCGCACGAGCGCGACGATATCGCGCAGGCGCATGCGGTCGGGGGCATAGAGAGAGCCGGTATGGAAGGTCTGCTCCATATCCACCTCCCCCAGATGATAGAAGGCCGGATCCAGATCCAGAATCTGGGAGCTCTCTCGCAATCTGATGGGGTCAAGGTTGGCGACCTGATGACCCCGATAGCGGTAAGCATTGATGAGCCTCAGCACCGCGGCCTGCTTTTCGGCCGCCGCGGGTTCCAGCCGTTCCGTGGAACGGATCAGGGGGCGGGTGCGGCTCTCCCGAGCCAGGCGCAGGAAATTCTCCCGGACCGGCCCATGGGGAACCTCGTTGGCGGCCTCGCCGCGCATGAGGTCGAAGCGGTGCCGCCAGGTCCCATCCACACTCTCGGGATCGGCGAGGTATTGCTCGTAGAGGTCTTCGACGAAGGCGGCATTGCCGCCGTAGAGGGCGCTGGATGCGCGAAATTGCTCGATGAGGGCGCTCATGGTGGTGATGCGGTCTCCATCCTAATGTCTTTGGGGTGATCGTCAATCATCGCCCTCCCGGCGATGTTTCAAGTCGCGAACCAAACCCGTTCACAACTTGGGCGGCTCTCTTCATGCCCCCGCTTCATCCGGCGGGGTGCTTGCCCTGGCGCCAATTCAATCCTTGGTGCCGGTCAATAATGGCACTGTATAGCACAATAAAGGGAAGGGCGGAAAATAGATCGCTGGATGGCAACATTCTCGCCAGCCCCCGGTTCGGATCGAATGCCAGGCTCCGAATCGGGTGCCTCGCCAGCGCCGGA
>JBFZDM010000281.1:0-4374 GCA_041307365.1 Chromatiaceae bacterium
ACCATTGCGCTGACCTAATGCATGAACTGGCGATCCTTCCCGGGGTCGCCTCCTCTTCCCTTGTTTACCACCAAGTCGATACCGAGTCCCAGCCTGAGGAGACCGCGCCATGAACCAGACCCGTCGGGAATTCATCAAGACCAATGCCATCGCCGCCACCGCCGCCGCCGCGGGTCTCGCGCTGCCAGGTATCCCGGCGATGGCCGCCCAGGACGACAGCGATATCCGCTGGGACAAGGCGCCCTGCCGCTACTGCGGCACCGGCTGTTCAGTGCTGGTCGGCACCAAGGACGGCAGGGTGGTCGCAACCCAGGGTGACCCGGACGCCCCGGTCAACCGGGGCCTGAACTGCATCAAGGGCTATTTCCTGTCCAAGATCCTGTATGGTCAGGATCGCCTGACTCAGCCCCTGCTGCGCAAGAAGAACGGCAAGTACGACAAGGAGGGCGATTTCGAACGGGTCTCCTGGGACGAGGCCTTCGACATCATGGCCGAGAAATGGAAGGCCGCCATCCAGCAGAGCCTGGAGGAGAACAAGGGCAAGCCGCCAGAGGAGATCACCTCGCGCGTTGGTATGTTTGGCTCCGGACAGTGGACCGTTTTCGAGGGCTATGCCGCCTCCAAGCTCTATAAGGCTGGATTCCGCTCCAACAACATAGATCCAAACGCCCGGCATTGCATGGCCTCGGCGGTGGTGGCCTTCATGCGCGCCTTCGGCTCCGATGAGCCAATGGGTTGCTATGACGACCTCGAACACGCCGATGCCTTCGTGTTGTGGGGGGCGAACATGGCCGAGAACCATCCCGTCCTCTGGTCACGCCTGACCGACACCCGTCTCACCAAGCCGGGCTGCGAGGTCCATGTCTTGTCCACCTTCGAACATCGCAGCTTCGAACTGGCGGATCATGGAATCATCTTTAAGCCGCAGACGGACCTGGCGATCCTCAACTACATTGCCAACTACATCGTCAACAAGGACGCGGTGAACTGGGACTTTGTTAATGCCCATGTGAACTTCAACACGACGCCGACCGACATCGGCTATGGCCTGCGTCCCGATCATCCCCTCGAGAAGGCGGCTAAGAACGCCGGCAAGGGCAACCTGACCAAGATCAGTTTCGAGGACTACAAGAAGGAACTCGCGCCCTACACCGCCGAGTATGTGTCGGAGTTGTCCGGCGTCCCCGTGGAGAGCCTGGAGCGGCTCGCCAAGCTCTATGCCGATCCCAAGAAGAAGATCACATCCTACTGGACCATGGGCTTTAATCAGCATGTGCGGGGCGTCTGGGTCAATGGCCTCATGTACAACGTTCACCTGCTGACCGGCAAGATCTCGGAGCCGGGCAATGGCCCCTTCTCGCTGACCGGCCAGCCGTCGGCCTGCGGGACCGCGCGCGAGGTCGGCACCTTCGCTCATCGTCTGCCGTCGGACCTGGTGGTGGAGAACAAGGGGCACCGGGATTTCGCCGAAAAAGTCTGGCAGCTCCCCGAGGGCACCATCCCTGGCAAGGTCGGTTTCCATGCGGTGCTGCAGAGCCGGATGCTCAAGGACGGCAAGCTGAACTGCTACTGGACCAGCACGACCAACAATATGCAGGCCGGACCGAATATCAATGAGGAAATGTACCCCGGCTGGCGTAACCCGGCCAATTTCGTCGTGGTGTCGGATCCCTATCCAACCGTCTCCGCCATGGCGGCGGACTTGATCCTACCGACTGCGATGTGGGTCGAGAAGGAGGGTGCCTATGGCAACGCCGAGCGGCGCACCCAATTCTGGCGCCAGCAGGTCAAGGCGCCCGGTGAGTCGCGCTCCGACCTGTGGCAGTACGTCGAGTTCTCCAAACGCTTCAAGACCGAAGATGTCTGGCCCGAGGAAGTGCTGGCGAAGAAACCGGAATATCGCGGCAAGACGTTGTTCGACGTGTTGTATGCCAATGGCGTGGTCAATAAGTTCCCGCAGCAGCAGGTCAGTGACGACCGTGACAATGTCTATCCCAGCGATGAGATGGATGACTTCGGCTTCTACCTGCAGAAGGGCTTGTACGAGGAGTACCGGGTATTCAGCGTCGAGGGTCCGAAGAAGGGTCATGACCTGGCCGAGTTCGATCAGTACCACAAGGTGCGCGGCCTGCGCTGGCCGGTGGTGGACGGCAAGGAGACCCTGTGGCGCTATCGCGAGGGCTATGACCCCTTCGTCCCGAAGGGCGCCAAGGTCGCCTTCTACGGCAACGCGGACGGCCGGGCCAACATCATCTCGGCGCCCTACGAGCCACCGGCCGAGGCCCCGGATCAGGAATACGATATGTGGATGTCGACTGGCCGCATCCTCGAGCACTGGCATACTGGCTCGATGACCCGGCGTGTGCCGGAGCTGTACCGTGCCGCGCCCGATGCGCTGGTCTATATGCATCCGGCTGACGCCGAGAAGCGTGGCCTCAAGCGTGGCGATCCGGCAAAGATCGCCAGCCGGCGCGGCGAGATCATCTGCCGGGTCGAAACCAAGGGGCGCAACAAGATGCCCGAGGGCATGGTCTTCGTGCCCTTCTTCGATGCCAGTCGCCTGGTCAACAAACTGGTGCTGGATGCGACCGATCCCTTGTCGAAAGAAACGGACTTCAAGAAGGTGGCCGTCAAGGTCATGCCGGCCTAAAGGGTGCTGGCGGTAGGGGAGGCCGCCCAGGCGGTCTCCCCGGCGCGCACGGGAGATGAAGGGTCATGCCAGGCAGCGAAAAAGGGTCCAGAGGTTTCGATCCGGCGCGGCGGCGTCTGCTGACCGGTACCCTGCGAACGGCCGTGGGTGTCGGCCTGGTGGCAATGACGCTGGGTGTCTATCAGCGCCAGGCGCGGGCCCTGCCGGCGACCGCCCTCCGCCCGCCGGGAGCCTCGGTCGACGAGGCCCTGTTCCAGGGTGCCTGCATCCGCTGTGGTTTGTGCGTGCGCGACTGTCCCTATGACACCCTGAAACTGGCCCAGTTGGGCGACGAGGTCGCCTTGGGTACGCCCTTTTTCGAGGCCCGTGACATCCCCTGCGAGATGTGCGACGACATTCCCTGTGTCAAGGCCTGTCCGACTGGCGCACTGGATCCCGCGCTGACCGAGATAGATCAGGCGCGCATGGGGCTTGCGGTGGTGGTTGATCAGGAGGCCTGCATCGCCTTTCAGGGCCTGCGCTGTGAGGTCTGTTTCAACGTCTGCCCGGTGCGGGGCAAGGCCATCACCCTTAACAGGCAGCACAACCCCCGTAGCGGTAAGCATGCCCTCTTTATCCCGGTGGTCCACTCACGGGACTGCACAGGTTGCGGCAAGTGCGAAACGGCCTGCATCCTCGAGGAGGCGGCGATCAAGGTCTTCCCGATCGCCCTGGCCAAGGGGATGCTCGGGCAGCACTACCGGCTGGGTTGGGAGCAGAAGGCCCAGGCCGGCGAGGCCTTGGTCACGCCGGATTTGCCGCATCAATACAACCTGCCGGAAGGCATGCGCTACGAGCACGGCGGCCGGGGCCTGATCTTTGGTGAACCAGCCATGCCGCCCTCCTTGCCACCGCCGGCCGCGCCGGGACTGCCGGACTCACCCTTCTCCAGCAACCCGCTGGAGACGCTGAACAGCAAGGGAGGTCTGTGATGCAACCCGGTGGCCGTCCCGGGGCGGAGGCGATCAGGCTTAAAGGCTGGTTTCGCGCCCACCGCTACCTGATCCTGCGGCGACTGAGCCAAGTGTCGATCCTGGCTCTTTTCCTGGCCGGGCCCTGGTTCGGGGTCTGGATCGTCAAGGGCAATCTCGCCTCCAGCCTGACCCTGGAGGTCCTGCCCTTGTCCGACCCACTGCTGCTGTTGCAGGTGTTCGCGACCGGCCATGTGCCCGAGTCGGCGGCCTTGATCGGCGGTGTCATCGTGCTGGTGTTTTATCTGATCGTCGGCGGTCGCGTGTATTGCGGGTGGGTCTGTCCGGTGAACCCGGTCACCGATGCCGCCGAGTGGCTGAGGGGCGCCCTGAACATCAAGGCCGGCGCGCATTTCTCCAACCAGACCCGTAACTGGCTACTGGGCGCGACCCTGGTCGTGGCGGCGGTCAGTGGTAGCCTGGCCTGGGAGCTGGTCAATCCAGTTTCAATGGTCTATAGGGGGCTGGTTTTCGGCATGGGGTTGGCCTGGGGCCTTCTGGCGGCGGTCTTTCTGCTCGATCTGTTCGTCGGACGGCGGGTCTGGTGCGGCCATCTCTGTCCGGTGGGCGCCTTTTACGGGCTGGTGGGGGAGGCCGCCCTGTTGCGCGTCGGCGCGGTCAGGCGCGAGCGTTGCGACGATTGCCTGGACTGCTTCGCGGTGTGTCCCGAGCATCAGGTCATCCGGCCCGCGCTCAAGGGGGCGGACAAGGGTC
>JBFZDM010000285.1:0-14614 GCA_041307365.1 Chromatiaceae bacterium
ACCTGCTCCGGCCAGCCTTCCAGGCCATCCAGGGCGTCCAGCAGTTCCTGGGCATAAGCCGTGATACGCACGAACCACTGCTCGATCTCGCGCTTCTCCACCGGGGCCCCGGAGCGCCAGCCCTTGCCATCGATAACCTGCTCGTTGGCCAGCACGGTCTGGTCCACCGGGTCCCAGTTGACCATCGACTTGGCGCGATAGGCCAGGCCCTTCTCCATCAGCCGTCCGAAGAGCCACTGCTCCCAGCGGTAGTAATCCGGATCGCAGGTCGCCAGCTCCCGGTCCCAGTCGTAGCCGAAACCCAGGCGATTGAGCTGGCCCTTCATGTAGGCGATGTTGGAACGTGTCCATTGGGAGGGCGGGATGCCGTGCTGGATGGCGGCGTTCTCCGCCGGCAGGCCGAAGGCATCCCAGCCCATGGGCTGAAGGACGTTCTTGCCCCGCATGCGCTGATAGCGGGCGATGACGTCGCCGATGGTGTAATTGCGCACATGGCCCATGTGCAGCTTCCCCGAGGGATAGGGAAACATGGACAGGCAATAGAACTTCTCGCGGCTGGGGTCTTCCACCGCCTTGAAGGATTGGGCCTCTTCCCAGTAAGCCTGGGCCGCCGCCTCGATGGCGCGCGGATCGTAATCGTGTGGCATGAGGGGACTGCTGTGGCTGAGGGATGGAAATGCCCGCCATCGGCCCGGCGGGCACCTGACAGAGGATTCATGGCGCCCGCAAAGCGATCCGGCGCACCTTCGGCTGGGGGCAAAGTATAGCGGTCGGGGGTGTCGGTAAGCGAATCGGGGACCCGCGGGATGGCACCTTTCGGTTTCCCCGGCTCGGGTGACGTCTGGCGGGGGACGCCGTGAATACATCCCTGTAGGCTTGACGACCGCCTCCCTGCGGTCGACACCCCCGCCAGACACCCCCCGAGCCTCCTCCTCAATGCTGAATCCGAAGATGCATCGTCTATTACATTAGCCCTGCGGAGGACAAAGGCCTGAGCCTTGAGTCAACCCCCGCGGCACGACCCTGCTATCGTTGGCGTTGCCCAGCCCCAATCCGCACCTTTGCAACGACCATCAGACCACCATGCGCACCCAGATCTTCCTCCTCAGCCACATGCGGGCCTATACCAGCCTGCTGGGCCATCTACTCGGGTCCCATCCGGAGATCGACGGCTACTTTGAAATGCACCGGGGCTACCGCACGCCTAAGGACCTGGCCCTGCAGGAGGCGGCCTATCAGCGGGAAGAGGGCCTGAAACCCGCAGGTCGCTACCTCTTCGACAAGCTGCTGCACAATGACTACCCCTTGCTTCTGGACCGGATTGGCCAGGAGGAGGTCATCGTCCTCATCGCCCTGCGGGACCCGGACCAGGCCATCCCCAGCATCGTCCACCTCTTCCGCGGCCGATCACCCCCGGACCCCTACGGCGAGCCGGAAGGGGCCTGTCAATACTACGTGGAACGGCTGGCGTGGCTGGCCGCCTTCGCCACCGCCTGGCCGGGGCGCTATGACTACTTCGACGCCGAATGCCTGGTGGAATGTCCTGTGCCCCTACTGGCCAGCCTCACCCGCTGGCTGGACCTGGGCTCGCCGCTGCGCCCGGAATATCGGCGCTTTTCCCGCACCGGCCTGGCCCGGTCGGGAGACACCTCCGCCGCCATCGCCAGCGGCCACATCCTCCCGCGGGAACGGCGTTATGGGGACATCGCCCTGGCTGCCGAACTCCAGGCCCAGGCCCGGCAGGCCTACCGGGCCTGTCGAGAGGCCGTCATGGCAGGGGCCCAGGCAGTGGAACGGCGCCCGTTGGCAAGCTGAGTTGCAGCAGGGCCCCCCGGCAGCCGGGGCCAGGCGTCCGCCACGAATTTTTGGCAGGGAAACCCGGCCTGAGAGGGCTGAAGCCCCGTCGACTGGCGACACAGGCCCCCTCGCCATGGGCCCGCGTTCAGACCGTCGAGCTGGCACTGGCCCATAATGGGTCCCAGGCCGCCCGTTCCCGGCGGTAATGGCCGAGAGCCGTGACGATCTGGCCCCGGCGCCAGGCCCGATGGGAGGGATCACGGATCCGTTGCCAGGCAGTGGCTCCCTCGCCGAAATTGCGTTCGATATTACCGAGAAAGGCCATCAGACCCGCCCTGGCCGGGCTCGTTGACCACCAGGGCGAGGCTTGGGCGAGCCAGGTCTCCAGTTTTCGGCGGCGATCATCGATGACCGCCTGATTCTGCCCGTAGAGGGCGAGCAAACGCGATTCCGTCCGCTCCACCACCTCCCCGAGGGCGCATTCATCCGTCAGTTCCTCCAGCCTGCGCGATCTCAGCCACTCGACGACGCTAAAGAGCATGAGGTCGCCGAAGAACTGGCGCTCGAACTCATCGCCGATATCCACGACGGACCCGCCTATCCCTGCCACGCCGGGCCGGAAGTCGCCCGCGGCACCCCACGGGGTGGTGCGTTGATGGAGCATGGGCAGGTTGACGGAGGCGAACCGCTGGCCGATCTCCGCCTGGATGAGGCGTCCCGCCGTCGGCCCCGACATGCGCAGCCTGAGATGGCCGAAAGGGATGATATACCTCAGGCCGGCACGGTTGACGATGTAGTTGCCCGGGTAGAGGGTCCGGGCGGGTTCCAAGGCCATGAAGGACCCGCTGTAGCGGAACAGGCTCCGGCGCGTCAGGTGTTCACCCCGGAAGAAACTTGGGAGCCGGCGAGCAAGGGCGGCGAGGCAGTCTGCGTTGGCGTGAACCCCGGGCAGCGGGCAGGGGTAGGCGCAAGGGCCGCCCCGGGCCTCGTAACCGAAGAGGACCGCCAGGTCGTGATAGGCCGCTTCCCCGGCCAGGACGCCCTCCGCCCCATGGAACCCGCAAGCGGCGTCGGGTGCCAGGGCCGCCATCTCCTTCAGGAAAACCGACAGGTCGTCCATCAGGTTGGCGCCCATGACCGCGGGCGAGACCGGCGGATCGCCCACCAGTTTTCCCGTCAGCACGTCCAACAGGCCGCTCTGGAAGATCCGGTTGATGTAATAGAAATAGTTCAGCGCCGGAACCGCTTCTTCCCCCCCGGCGGCGGCGCGGTTGACCAGGAAACGCTGATCACTATCCACCAAATAGAAGAGGGTTTCCTCTCCTGGCCGGGCCAGCTCCACCATGTTCAGATAGCAGAGATTCCGCGTGGCGGCCTGCCCCTTGTGGTGAAAGGCCTCCGCCGGCTGGGTCGTGAGCAGACCCGCCAGCTCCCGGCGCTGGTCCGCCGGGATTGCCTGTAACCTCTCATACTGGGCCTCGAGCCCGAAATGGTGCGTATCGAGCCCCCGCCGGCGGAACTCCGCCACCAAGGCCCGATGCCGTTCCCTATGGGCCAACTCCCGGCTGTCCTCCGCCACGACGACGCTGACCCGTTGATAACACCCGTCCGGCCCTTTCCCGCCATAGCCAAAGCGGTAGCAGAGCTGGAGGATGCTCTCCAGACAGAGACCCAGATGATCGGGACGATCCGCGATGGGGATGCCGATGATGAAACGGGCCTGGACCACCCCGCCATCAGCGTCGATCAGGGCCTGCTGTTCACGGAACAGGGCCTGGTAGATATCCAGCCAGCGGGCAAAGTCCTCGTCACCGGCCGTCCACATCAGGGGTTCGAGGCGGGGAAAGAGGTCATCGTAACAACGGATCAGGGCCCCAGCCGCGAGGTGACGCAGGCCCGCGGCCCCTACCTTCAGGAGTTGGGGCTTCTCCGAGGCCAACCGGAGCAGACGGGGTATGGGATGGGATGCCATGGCTGCCCCTCACTTACCTGAATGGGGTATCGCCAGGACCCCGTTGATCGAAGGCACCAGAGGAATCTTTCACGCCAACCTTCATGCGGGGATCTCGCCACATCCCTGACGCTGAAGGGCGCTGCTGGTATCTTTCTCGCCCACTTTCATGAGGGGACGCGCCAGGACCCTGAAGATGAAAGAAGCTGACGGGATGCTCAAGGCCGTGGGGCCTGTCTGTTAGGCTAACGATGGGTGACGTAATTGGGATAGGCATCCCGGTCGAGGATGAACTCAATGAGATTGATCCCGGACCTCAGGTCGAGGCGCTGGAACAGGGCCTCGCCATCCCCATCGTCCGCGATCCGAAAATGCCGGATACCGAAGGCGGCGGCCAGGAGGGCAAAGTCAGGGTTGACGAAGTCGCAATCGAGAAATCGGCCCTCGAACTGTTGAAACTGGTTCTTGCGGATCAGGCCCAGAGTCTGGTTGTTGAACAGGAGAATGTTGAGGGGAATCTGGTAGTTGACCGCCGTCATGATCTCCATGCAGCACATCTGGAAACCGCCATCCCCGAGGATGGCGAAGACCGGCTTAGCGGTCTTGAGCCTGGCGCCGATGGCCGCCGGAATGGCATGGCCGAGGGAGGATGCCCCCGTATTGGGGATGTACAGATCCTGGGGCCGGGTCCTGAACCAGTTCTGCGCGAACAGGATATTATCGTCGATCAGGACCAGGCCCTCCCCGAAATGCGCTTCCAGCAACCCGAAGAAGGTCTTGACCCGGTCGAAGCGCCCATCGAAGATGCGCTCGCCCCGCGCCTCTGCCCCCCCATCGCAGTTCGCCTTGAAGGCGGCCAGGTCCGGCGCCTGCTTTGGCGCCATCTGGCGGCAGGCCTCGTCCAGGGCGGGCAGAAAGCGCCCCAGATCGGCCTGGATGGCCAGGTCCGCCCGATAGACCTTTTCCAGTTGGGAGGAGTTGCGGTCCACCTGGATGAGGATCTTGCCTGCCAGCAGGCCCTTTTGCCACAGATAGCTGGTGCGCTCGTTGTAGCCCGCCCCCAGCAGGAGGAGGAGATCCGCCTCCCGCTCCATATACTGCCTGGCATAGCCCAGGGAGGTGACACCGGTTGACCCCAGGGCGAGAGGCGAGCGTTCGTCGATGGCACCCTTGCCCTTCAGGCTGGTAGCCACCGGGATCTGCAGCCGGTCGCTCAGCGATTGCAACGCCTGCCGTGCCGCCGGGGACTGATGGCAGCCGTAACCCGCCAGTACCAGGGGACGCCGGGCCCGCGCGAGCAGGGCCGCGCAGGCCGCCACCGTCTCAGGTGCCGCCTCGGACCGATGCAGGCTTTCCAGCGCCGGCAGAGCCTCCAGGATCTCGGTGCTGACCTCTTCCCGCTGGATGTTGACGGGGATGCTGAGGACCACGGGGCCCACCTCGTCCAGCAGCAGATGCCTCACCGCCTGGTTGAGCACCGTCGCCAGGTAATCGGTACGCTCGATCAGCTTGTGATAGCGGGTGATGCCGGAAAAGAGCGCCGTCTGATTGATGCTGCCCCCCTCCCCCGAACTCTCCTGGAGTCCACCACGCCCGAAGATCAGGGTGGGCGCCTCGGCGGTGATGGCGATGACCGGCAGACGGTCCGCGTAGGCATGGGCGATGCCCGTCGCCAGATTGCTGGCCCCGGGTCCCGCCGTGGTGATACAGGCCCCTACCCCGCCGCTGACCCGCGCCAGGCCGGCCGCCATGAAGGCGGCGCCCTGTTCATGCTTCACCAGGATGCTCCTGATGCCGGAGCCATGGAGGGCATCGTAGACCGGGAGAATATGGGCGCCAGGCATGCCAAAAAGGGTGTCCACCCCCAGATACTCCAGGAAGCGCACCACGAGCTGGCTGACGGAAATCTGCATCATCTCCCCCTGGCAAAGAACCTGAATTCGCGGCGGACCAGGCCTTGATGACATCGGCCACCGCCGGCGCGAACGCGGGGCCTGGCGGTCTTCGCCCCCTGCGGCGCGGGTCGGGCGGAACCGGAAAGCGGTGCCTCAGGCCACAGCCCGCCGCCGGCGGACGGCCTCGGCCAGTTCCTCGAGCAGGGGCTCGGTGTCGTCCCAGCCGATGCAGGCGTCGGTGATGCTCTGACCATAGGTCAGTTCGGCGCCGGGGCGCAGATCCTGGCGTCCGCCGGTGAGATGGCTCTCGATCATGGCGCCAATGATGCGGCGGTCGCCGCGAGCCACCTGGCCGGCGACGTCGCGACCGACATCGACCTGTTTTTGGGGCTTCTTGCGGCTGTTGGCGTGGCTGAAGTCGATCATAAGGCGCGGCCGCAGACCGTCGTCCTCCATCTCCTCCGCCGCCATGTTGATGCTCTCGGTGTCATAGTTGGGCCGGGTGCCACCCCGCAGAATGACATGGGTATCGTGGTTGCCGGCGGTGGCGAAGATGGCGGAGCGGCCTTCCTTGGTCACCGACAGGAAATGGTGGGGGTGGGCGGCGGCGTGCATGGCGTCCAGGGCGATGCGCAGGCTGCCGCTGGTGGCGTTCTTGAAGCCCACGGGGCAGGACAGGCCGGAGGACAACTCGCGGTGGCCCTGGCTCTCGGTGGTGCGGGCGCCAATGGCCCCCCAACTGATGAGGTCGGCGATGTACTGGGGGCTGATGAGATCGAGGAACTCGGTCCCCGCCGGCACCCCCAAGCCGTTGATGTCCACCAGCAGGGAGCGGGCCAGCTTGAGACCCTCGTTAATCTCGAAACTGCCGTCCAGGCGCGGGTCGTTGATGAGACCCTTCCAGCCCACCGTGGTGCGCGGTTTCTCGAAATAGACGCGCATGACGATCAGCAGGTCCTGGCCGAGGCGGTCGCGGACGGACACCAGCCGCTCGGCGTACTCCCGCGCGGCATTGACGTCATGGACCGAGCAAGGACCCGCCACCACCAGCAGACGGTCATCCTCGTCATGGAGGATGTCGCAAATGGCGCGCCGGGTATGGTGGACAGTGGTGGAGATCGCATCCGTGATGGGGTAGAGCCGGATCAGGTCCTCCGGCGAAATCAGCTCCTTCATGGCGCGAATGCGCAGATCGTCGGTCTCGTATCGCATGGGTCTCTCGTCAAACTACGTGGTCGGTCCCTGGCGGAAAAGGCCAGGTGCGCGGATAAGTTCCAGGCGCCAGGGTTCCTATCTTACGCTGGAATTTCAGGCGCTGAAAAACCCGTTGGCCCGAAGCCAGCGGCTCCCCGAACCTCCAAGGCCGCGACCGGCCTCCGCTGTCTGGCATCCTCCCTTCTCACGGAAGGGGGTGTTACAATCCCCGCGCTTTCGCTGCTTCAACTCCCCTAAGGTGCCATCCCGATCCCGTGACCACCCGACGCGCCACCAAAAAACCGCGCCAATCCAGCAAGCCCGCGGCCGCTACCCCCGCCCATAGCCCCGAACAGGCCCAGGCGGCCCTGGCCGCGGGCCGCTTCCGCGAGGCCATCGAGCACTTCAAGGCCCTTTCCCGAACCGGGCCCCCCGCCCTCTGGCAGGAGGGCCTGGGGTTGGCCTATCGTGGCCGCGCCCTGGAGTTGGAAGCCAAGGGCATGAGCAAGGAGGCCCTGACCATCTGGGACAATCGGCAACAGGCCTGCCCTGGCCTGGTGCCTGACCCCCGCCATCTGGCCCTGTTACTCCGCCACGGCCGCGTCGCCCCCGCCCTGGCGGCCTACCGCCACCTGGTTAATACCGGGGATGCCGCCCCCCTGACCGAGGCACGCGCCCGCTTCGCCGCCAGCTTCCTTATCGATGACTTGCCCGCTGGCTTTAGCGAAGACCCCGTCTTTGCCGCTGACCCCCTGATCCGCGACACCCCCACTGCTCGAGCGGCCCTGGCCGCCTATTGCGCTGGTGACGACGAGGAGGTTGGGCGTCAGCTCAAGGCCATCCCCTTCCGCTCCCCCTACCGCGACCTGGCCACCCTGCTCAAGGCCCTGATAGGGCTGAGGGATGACCCGGTGGCCAGCGGCAAGCTAGTGGAGCGGGTTCCAGCCGATTCACCTTTCGCCCCCCTGGCCAAGGCCATCCGACTGGGCCTGCAACCGGATGAAGACCTGACCAAGGCCCTGGGGGAGGTCGGCGAGCCGGTGCGCGATTTCGTCATGACCTTGCGCGGCTGGCCGGATCGCCGCCGCCAGCTCTGGCGCGAATTGCACCGTCTCGGGGACAACCCCAACTCCTCTCAATGGATAGCCCTGCTACGACGCTACCGAGGCCTGTTGGGCGCGTCCTGGCTGCGCCACCAGGTCCGAGCCCTCGCCGCCGCCGACTTCCCACGCCCGCTCCCCGCGCCCTTACTAGCGGAACTGACGCCCTTCGATCGCACCCTGGGTGCCGCCCTCATCGGTGAAAAGACCACCCATCCCAGGGCTGTCTTCGGATTCTGGAAAGACGTCATGGCCGCCATGGTTCCCCCAGGCAGCAAGCCCGCGCCGGGGAGCGAGGATGCCCTGCGTCTGGCCCTGATCCAGCGCCGCCTGGGGGAGAATCCGAATCTGCTTAAGAGTTCGATACGCTCGTGGGTGGAAGGGGAATTGGCCACCAGTCTGGAACTGGACCCTGACTACCTGCCCGGCCACCTGCTCCTCATCGGCCATTACCGGCGCCATGGGCGGCTCAGAGAGGCCCGCCCCATGCTGGAGCGGCTCCTGCAGCGCTGGCCCGAGGACGCCGAGATCCTTAACGAGGCCTTGGATCTCGCCCTCGCCGGCAATGCCTTCAAAAAGGCGGCGGGCCTGGCCAAGCGCATCCTTGACCGCGACCCCATCAACCGCCGTGCCAAGCAGAGTCTCTTCCAGGCTCACCTGGCCCATGCCCGCAAGCAAATTGCCAAATCCCGCTTCGACCTGGCGCGCAAGGAACTGGAGCAGGCCGATGGCTGGGCGGACGGCGCCGCCAGCCAGGCCCGGGTCGAACTCCTGCGTGGCATCATTGCCTGGCTCCATGGCAAGCATGACAAGGAGGCTATGAGCCAAGCCTGCGCCGCTCTCGGCGGAGGTATCACCGGCCGTCTCGCCCTGGCCCTGGAGGCGGAACGCCTGCGCTTTTCGCCCCAAATCCTGCTCAAGGAGACAGGGCTACTGCCCTTGCCCACGCCGGACCGGGAGGACCTCCTGGCCTACTGCCGCGCCCTGCGGAACCTGGTGGAGGAAGCGGACTTCAAGCCCAAGCTGATCTGGCAGCCCTTCCATGCCCCTGTCCACAAGGCGGCGAAGCTGGATCTCGACGCGGCGGATTTCGAGACCGTCTGCGAGACCCTGCGCCAGATTGGCCTGGCGGAACTCCGCCTTGAGTATGCCAATGCCGCCCTCCGGCGCTGGCCAGCAAAGCCCCTGTTCGTGGTTCATAAATTCGAGGCCAGGGAGGCCCTGGGTAAACCCGGGATGGACACCTGGACGCAGATGCGCCACCTGGAGGATGCCCTCGTCCAGGCGCGGGCCGAGGGCGATCAGCGCACCGCCCATCGCATCGAGGAACTCCTCGGCCTCTCCGGGGCCTGGGATCCCGGCGAGGATTTCGAGGATGAAGAGGATTTCTACGACGAGGGCGATGTTGACGACTTGCCGGCTGAACTGGCCAACATGGACCCCGCTGTCTTCATCAACCTACTCAGAAACCTCATGGGGCCGGAATTCAAGAAGCTGGAAAAGGCCTTGGGCGGCAAGGACGTCTTGGGGGGCCTACGCGAACTGATCGATGCGGGCGATCTCCCGGACCTGCCGCCAGACTTGATCAAGTTCCTGAATCAGCCCTCAAACCCGCCCAAACCCCAGGCCGGGCCCCAGATCAAGCCCCAGCCCAAACCCCGCCGCGAGCCAGCCCCGCGCCGGGCCCGCCAGCCCCTCGCGGACCCGGACGACGAGACCCCCAGCGGCCAGTTGGACCTTTTTTAGATGCGCGATCCCTATCTGATCCTCGGCGTCCCCGACGACGCCAGTGACGAGGCCATCCATGCCGCCTACCTGGCGGCCATCAAGGCCTGTCCCCCGGACCGAGACCCCCGCCGCTTCGACGCGGTGCGCCAGGCCTACGTGTCTCTCCGCACCCAGCGTGACCGCCTCGCCTGGGAACTCTTCGACACCAGCCCGCCCCAGCCCCAGGACGTCCTCGACCGGGCCGCCCCGGCGGTTGAGCCTGGCCGCCCGAGTCTGGCCCAGTTCCATGCACTGCTGCGGGGGGATGCGGGATGAAGGCTCGGGACCAAGCCTTGCTGGCGCGCCTGGCGGCCTACCTGGACCAGGAGCCCGCGGATGAGCCGGAGGCGGAGGCGGAGGCCCCGGACCTCTTCAGCCTGCTGACGGAACTGGCGGCCCTGCGCAACGAGGTCAAGCTGGAATCGCGCCAGGTCAGATCCGCCCTGGACCAGTTCGGCGAACTCTTCGACACCCTGCGCGATGCCAACCGCCGCCTCCAGGACGATCTGGACAGGCAGCGCGACCGCGCCGCCGCCGAGCGTCGCGAGGCCGAGCAGTCCCTGCTGCTGGAGCTCCTCGACCTGCGTGACCGCCTCCAGGCCGGCCAGAGTCAGGCGGAACGCTACCAGCCGGGCTGGCTGGCCCGGCGGGGCGGTGCCGATCGCTTCGTCGCGGGCATGGCGGACGGCATGGCCATGAATCTGCGCCACCTGGACGGCCTCCTGGCAAGCCACGGCGTTGTCGCCATCGAGGCCCTGGGCCAGGCCTTCGACCCCCATGTCATGCAGGCCGTGGACATTGCCCATCATCCCGACCGCCCCGCCGGCATCGTGGTCGGCGTGGCCCGGGCCGGCTTCATCCGTGAGGGCCGCGCCTTGCGCCCGGCGGACGTCATCGTCAACAAGAAGGACTGAGATAAGTGAGCGACATCATTATTGGTATCGACCTGGGAACCACCAATTCCGAGGTCGCCGTAGTCCGCGGCGGCCGCCCCGAGGTCATCGCGGTTGAGGATTCCCATCTCCTGCCCTCCGTGGTGGGACTGGCCGACGACGGCTCCCTCCTGGTGGGCCAGGCGGCCCGCAACCAGTACGTCCTGCACCCGGACCGCACCATCAAGTCCATCAAACGCCGCATGGGGGAGGACACCCAGGTATCCATGGGCGATCAGAAATTCAGTCCCCAGGAGATCTCGGCACTCATTCTGGGCCGACTCAAGCGCGCCGCCGAGGACTACCTGAAAGAGGCGGTGACCAAGGCGGTCATTACGGTCCCCGCCTATTTCTCCGATGCCCAGCGCCAGGCCACCCGCGACGCCGGCCAGTTGGCGGGGCTGGAGGTGGTGCGCATCATCAACGAACCCACCGCCGCCGCCCTCGCCTACGAGGTCGATCACATCCAGCGTAAGCACATCCTGGTATATGACCTGGGTGGCGGCACCTTCGACGTCTCCGTGGTGGGCGTGGAGAAGGACGTGGTGGAGGTTCTGGCCAGCCACGGCAACAACCGTCTGGGGGGAGACGACTTCGATGCCCGCATCCTCGACCACCTCAGCGATTGGCTCAAGCGCGAGCGCGACGCCGACCCCACCGCCAACCGCCAGGCCATGGCGCGCCTGACCCGCGCCGCCGAGAACGCCAAGATCCATCTCTCCGACGCCCCCTTCGCCCGCGTCGAGGAGGAATACCTGCTGGAGGGCAAGGACGGGCCGGTCCATCTCAGCCTGGAGCTGAGCCGCGAGGACTACGAGGCCATGATCGAGCCCTATGTGGCCGAGACCCTGGCGGCGGTGCACATCGCCATGGAGGGGGCCAGAATGCGGGTCTCGGACCTGGACGAGGTCCTGTTGGTGGGCGGCGCCACCCGCACCCCCCTGATCCAGCGCCGGCTGGAGAAGGAACTCGGCATCCAGCCCCGTAGCGAGCTTGACCCGGATCTGTGCGTGGCCACCGGGGCGGCCATCCAGGCGGCGGTCATCGCCGGCGAGCGGGTCTCCCAGGTCCTGGTGGACATCACCCCTTACACCTTTGGCACCAGCGCCATCGCCGAACTCAATGGGGAGATGTACCCCTACACCTTCATCCCCCTGATCCGCAAGAACACGCCCATCCCGGTCACCAAGAGCGAGGCCTTCTACACCATCGTGGACGGCCAGATGGCCATCGAGGTCAATGTCTATCAGGGCGAGGACCCGGACGCCCTCAACAACATCCGGATCGGGGCCTACCGCATCGAGGGCCTGAGCGACGTGCCGGCGGGTAACACCATCGTCACGACCTTCTCCCTCGACATCAACGGTATCCTCCAGGTGACCTCGCGGGAGAAGCGCAGCGGTCTGGAAAAACACATCACCATCGAGAACGCCACCACCCGCTTCGAGGAACAAGAGATGACCGCGGCGCGTGAGCGCATCCAGGCCCTGATCGCCGGCGAGGATGCAGGCCAGGAGCAGCGCGAGTCGGTCAAGGCCCAGGCCCTGATCGAGAAGGCTGAACGGCTGCTGGAAGGGGCCGGGGCCGAGGATCGGGACGACCTCGTCGATAGTATCGAGGCCGTGCGCGACGCCCTCGCCGCAGGTGACGCCCAGGCCCTGGAAGAGGCCACCGCGGGTCTTTCCGACCTCATCTTCTACCTCCAGTCCTGATCAGGCAGCCAGAACCCTCATTGCCATGGAACGTTGCCCCAACTGCCGCGCTCGCGTTCAGGACAGCCCAGTCGCCTGCCGGCGCTGCGGCATGGACCTGGGCCTGCTGCTCGCCGTCGAGGCAGCGGCGGCGGACCGTCTTCAGCGAGCCCTGGCCCGGCTCGCCGTCGGCGACGAGACCGCCGCCAGGGCGGAACTGCGCCAGTCCCTGGGCCTGCGCCGGGATCCCCTGGCCGCGCGCCTGCTGAGCTTCCTGGCGGCGGAGGCCGCGGCCCGGGCGGAGGAGTGCGCCAACGCCCCGATCCCCGCGCCGCCAGAGGACTGGTATCTGACCTGAGCGCCGTATGCCAGGGTCTCGTCGCGGCCAGGCCCGCGACCAGTCGCGCCATCCTGGGATGAGCCAGGGGACCACGACACCCATGCGGGAATCGGGGGCATGGAACAGGACGATACTCCGCAACCTCCGCCACCCCTGACTGCACAGGTCACAGGGCGCGGGCGATAGTGTCCTCGACCTGGTGGGCCAGGCGGGCGATCTGGGGCCAGTCATGGGTCACGATGTCCTGGGCATGAGCCAGGTTGTTGCGCAATGACTCCAGATCGGCCAGGACACGCTGGGCCTCGCCCTTGGTGGTGAAGCCGAAGGCAGCGAGTTGCCCCTCGTCCTGCACCAGAATGCGCACTTTGTCGCCCAATTGCATGCAATCCAGCAGCTCCGGATGCTGACCCCGGCGCCGCCGCTCCGCCAGCAGTGCCTGGGCCTTATCCAGGCGTCCCGCCGAGATCAGACGGGTCCAGCCACCATCTGGCCAGGTGGCGCGGATGCGGGCCGTCAGGTCCATCTCCACAAGGGTCACTATCCCGAAGAGCCACATGCGCACGATGGGTTTCTGGATATCACCGCGATCGATCACCCCGGAAATGTCCCCCATGGCCGTCACAAAACAGAAGTCGTAGCGGCTGAGGATGGAGATCACCTCCGACAGGGAGGCATCACCGGAAACCACCTGACCGGCGGCGAAAGGGCGCAACAGGGTGTCGGCCGCCTCTCCAGCCTTCAGGCTATAGGTACGAACATAGCCAACCGCCACCCCCTCCCGGCGCCATCCGGCCACTTCCAGGTCTTCTCTTTCCAGGATCGCCGCCATCGCGCCTGGCGGGTACCCAAGATCGAAGGAGCGCAGCGGCTCGGCAATATCCCGGGCGGTGAAGGCCGCGGTGAAGAGCCGCTGGGTGCGCCTTTGCGACAGGCTGACCTGGGGTGGCGGGACCGGGATCTCGCCCGCCGCCCGCGCCTCTGGGGGAGGGGGCAGGCCAAGCCGCTGGGCACACTTCACCACCGCCTGCTGGGCGCGCTGGTAGAGGCGCCGGTCCCCTGTACCGAGGACCCCGAGCAGGGCCGCGGCCTCGGCAAGATAAACCCGTGAAAAGGCGGGGTCGTGGCGACAAATATCACGGCAATTGTCGGTAATGTCCCCCAGCTTGACCGTCTGGGCGCGCGGCGAGGCCTGGGCGCTGTGGTGTAAATCGATCGACTTGCGCACGGCCCGGTTGCCGTCGCTTGGTTTACTCACATCGGTGAGTTCCGCCACCAGTCGACTCACCGCCGGTCCGAAGGCCCGCTCCAGGTCGCCGAAGGTCACTACGGTATCCTCGACGGTATCGTGGAGCCAGGCCGCCGCGAGGGTCTCCGGGTCGTCGGTGACCTCCGCCACCAGGGTCGCCACGGCCTTGAGATGCTGCTGGTAGGGCTGGTGGGTATACTTCCGACGGTGGTTGTTGCTGCCGTGGGCCTCGATGGCGAATTGACGGGCACGAGCGATGAGATCGTCCATGTCCGTCCCTCAGCCTGCCTTGATCCGCCCGGCCAGCCCCATGGCGGCACGGGGAAAAACCGGGCGCGGCGGAGCTGGCCGGTCTGCGCCGCCCTGGCAACGTCGGTCACGCCGATGTACCAGGTCAAACAGGTAATTTAACCGATCTTTCATGCTGTTCATTCTCGTGGTCCGATTCGCGGGTCCATGGGCCTTGCGCCTGGGCTTTCCAGGGGGCGATCTTGTCATATCACGTCACGCCTATCTGCTTTTTGTTCGCGGCAGGGCCCTGTTGTTCCCGCTTCGGGGTATTAGACCCCGTGGTCAGCGTCGCCAAGACCGCTGCCCAAAGCCCCTGGAACCCTATCCGCCGTGCCTCCTAGGCCCCTCGCCGCTGCTTGGCGGTGGATTTTCCGCCGCGCCATGCAAAGGGCGGAAAATTCAGGATTCAG
>JBFZDM010000298.1:0-4303 GCA_041307365.1 Chromatiaceae bacterium
GAGGTGGCCGACCCGGTCCTGCAGGGATTTGCCCTGGTTCTCCCCCTTGCCGAGGGCCTCGAGCCAGTCGAGCAGGTCCTGGACGTTCTTCAGGCGCCGCTCGGCGACCTGGGTGCTTGAGGCGTTCTCCTTGAGCCAGGCGGCGTAGTTCATGCCCTCCACCAGGGCGCGGACGGCGGCCACCGGCTCGGTGGCGGCGTGTCGGGCGTGGCTGTCCAGCCAGGTGGTGAATTGCTCCAGTCGCTGCCGGGGGCGCCGTTCCAGGTGCTGGCCCAGCCCCAACTCCCCGCTGGCGCGCAGCAAGGGCAGGCCGCGTTCGCGGGCATAGGCGGCCAGCTTCTCCAGGGTGCTGGGCCCGATTTCGCGGCGCGGGGTGTTGACGATGCGCAAAAAGGCGGCGTCGTCCTCTGGGTTGGCCAGGAGGCGCATGTAGGCCATGACGTCCTTGATCTCGGCGCGGGCGAAGAAGGAGGTGCCGCCGCTGAGGAAATAGGGGATGTCGTGCTCGCGCAGGGCCTGCTCGAAGAGCCGCGCCTGGTGGTTGCCGCGGTAGAGGATGGCGAAGTCGCCGAAGTTGGCCTGGTCGGCGAAGCGCCGGTGCAGGATTTCGGAGACCACGCGTTCGGCCTCGTTGACCTCGTCGCGGCAGGTGATGACGCGGGGGCGATCGCCCTCGCCGCGCTGGCACCAGAGGCGCTTCTCGAACAGGTGCGGATTGTTGGCGATGAGGGCGTTGGCCAGACCGAGGATGCGGCCGCTGGAGCGGTAATTCTGTTCCAGCATGACCACCTTGAGGGTGGGGAAGTCCTCCTGGAGTCGGGCCAGGTTCTCCGGCCGGGCGCCACGCCAGGCATAGATGGACTGGTCGTCGTCGCCGACCACGGTCAGGGCGCCGCGGGGGCCGACCAGGCGCCGGACCAATTCGTACTGGGCGCCGTTGGTGTCCTGGTACTCGTCCACCATCAGGTAGCGCAGGCGCGCCTGCCAGGCATCCAGCAGGTCCGACTGTTCGGCGAAGAGGCGGGCGGGCAGGCGGATGAGATCGTCGAAATCGACGGCGTTGTAGGCATGGAGGCTGCGCTGGTAGTCGGCGTAGAGGCCGGCGAGGTCGGCCTCGAAGTCGTCCTCGGCGTGGCTCAAGGCATCGGCCGGCTCGATCAGGGCGTTCTTCCAGGCGGAGACACGGGCCTGGACGGTGGCGGGCGTCAGGGCGTCGTCCTTGCGGACGGATCGCAGGTGCTCCTTGATGATGGCCTCGGCGTCCTGGGGGTCGAAGAGGGAAAAGCCGCGTCTCAGCCCGGCGCGTTCGTGATCGCGGCGCAGGATGTCGAGGCCGAGGGTGTGGAAGGTGGAGATGGTCAGGCCCCGCGCTTCGCGGCCCTTGAGGAGGCGACCGACCCGCTCCTTCATCTCCCGCGCCGCCTTGTTGGTGAAGGTCAGGGCGGCGACATGGCGCGGCGCCAAGCCGCATTCGCCAATGAGGTGGGCGATCTTGCGGGCGATGACGCGGGTCTTGCCCGAGCCGGCGCCGGCCAGGACCAGCAAGGGGCCGCCCAGGTAGCGTACGGCTTCGAGCTGTCGGGGGTTGAGGTCTTTCATGGGTGGGCCCCGGGGTGGGGCTAGGCCGATTGGGTGGCGCGAAAAGGGCGGCATTATGCCCGAGCCCGACCCCCGGGGATCAACAAAGAAGGGAATTCCCAAGCGGGACGTACTAACATAATGGCCCCCACGGGAATTCGAAGGCCTCGCCAGACAAGATGAAACGGATCCTGACCGCGACCATGCTGGGCGCCGCCACTCTGGCGGCCTGGGCCCAGTCCGAAACTGAACTGGAATCTCCGGTGCTGCCCCCGGCCTCTTACGCCGGCGAGACGGTGCAGCCGGATGTCACCATCCTGGAGACGGATCGCGGTACCGTCTATGAGTACCGGGTCAGGGGCCAGCTCTACATGGTGCGCATCCAGCCCCCCGTGGGGCCGCCCTATTTTCTCCTCGACACCGATGGGGACGGGGTGCTGGACGTACAGCGGGACCGTGTCTGGGAAAATGCCGTGCCCCAGTGGTTGCTGCATAGCTGGTAGGCCATGGCCAGTCCGCGCCCCGCCGCCATGGCCTCCGCCTTGCTGCGGGTCGCCGCTGGCATCGACCGCTTCAGCGACGGCACCGGGCACCTCCTGTCCTGGTTGTCGCTCCTCATGGTCTTGGGCACCTTTCTGGTGGTGGTCCTGCGCTACGCCCTGGATATGGGCTGGATTGGCCTCCAGGAGGCCGTCACTTACCTGCACGCGGCCCTTTTCATGCTCGGGGCCGCCTATACCCTCCGCCAGGGCGGTCATGTGCGCATCGACATCCTTTATCAGCGCCTGTCCCGGCGAGGGCGCGCCTGGGTCGATCTGGCCGGGACCCTGCTCTTGCTGGCCCCCGTCTGTCTCTTCATCGCCGGAATCGGCTGGCACTATGTCGCCGAAGCCTGGGCCGTCCGCGAGGGCTCGCGGGAGGCCGGGGGGCTGCCGGCCGTCTATCTGCTCAAGACCCTGATCCTGATCATGCCGGTCTTGCTGCTGCTTCAGGGGCTGGCCAATGCCCTGCGCAATGGGCTCTTCCTGCTCGGTTTCGCCCAGGCCCTGCCAGACGAGGGGACGGACCCGCTTGGCTGAGTACATTCCCCTTCTGCTCTTCCTGACGGTGGGCCTGGTCCTGATGCTGGGCTTTCCCGTGGCCCTGTCCCTGGGAGGGACGGCCCTGGCCTTCGCCTTCGTCGGCAGTTGGCTGGATCTTTTCGATCCCGCCTTTCTGGAGGCCCTGCCCAATCGCCTCTATGGCATCATGACCAATGAGACCCTGATCGCGGTGCCTCTCTTTATCTTCATGGGGGTCATGCTGGAACGTTCGCGGGTGGCGGAGAGTTTGCTGGACACCATGGCGATGCTCTTTGGTCCGCTGCGCGGCGGGCTGGGCATCTCGGTGGCCCTGGTGGGCATGCTGCTCGCCGCCAGCACCGGCATCGTCGGCGCCACCGTGGTAACCATGGGACTTCTGTCCCTGCCGACCATGCTCAGGCGCCACTACAACCCAGCCCTGGCCGCGGGCACCATCTGCGCCGCTGGTACCCTGGGGCAGATTATCCCGCCTTCCATCCTGCTGGTACTGCTGGGCGACACCCTCTCCTCCACCTATCAGCAGGCGCAACTGGACCAGGGGATCTTTTCGCCAGAGACGGTCACGGTGGGGGACCTCTTCATCGGCGCCATCATTCCTGGCCTGTTGCTGGTCGCCTTCTATATCCTCTTCCTGATCGGCGTCGCCATTCTGCGGCCGGAGTGGGTCCCGGCCATCCCCGCCCGGGAGAGAACCTTGTCGGGCCTGAAACTCTGGCGGCGGGTGTTGCTGGCACTGGTGCCACCTCTGGCGCTCATCATCGCCGTGCTGGGTTCCATCCTCGGCGGCCTGGCGACTCCTACCGAGGCGGCGGCGGTAGGGGCCATGGGCGCCATGCTACTGGCCGCCCTGGGACGCAAGTTGACGCTCGCGACCCTGCGGGAAGTCATGGCGCAAACGACCCGCATCACTAGCATGGTGTTTCTCATCTTCACCGGCGCCGCCATCTTCTCCCTGGTCTTTCGCGGCTACGAGGGCGATGCCCTGGTGGCGGATTTCCTCACCGATCTGCCCGGCGGGGCGATCGGCGCCGTCTTTTTGGTGATGGGGGTCATGTTCCTGCTGGGCTTCATCCTTGATTCCATCGAGATCATTCTGGTGGTGGTGCCCATCGTTGGCCCGGTGCTCCTGGGCCTGGGCCTGGACCCGGTCTGGCTCGGGGTCATGATAGCCATCAACCTCCAGTCCTCCTTCCTCACCCCACCCTTCGGCTTCTCCCTCTTCTACCTGCGCGGGGTGGCGCCACCAGAACTGACCACCGGGATGATCTACCGCGGCGTTGCGCCCTTCATTCTGATTCAGCTCGCGGTGCTTGGCCTGGTGGCGCTGTGGCCAGCCCTCGCCACCTGGTTGCCGGGGTGGGTGTACGGCTAAGTGGCCTCGGCATGGGCAGGATAAGGGCCCAGGGGGCGTGACGCATTGGCCATGCATGGGTCCTGAGGGCGAAAGAATATCGGAGACAGGAAAAAAGAAACCCCGCCGTCCAGGGGGGGGACGACGGGGTAAGGGCGTCCCCGGCAGAGGCCCGGGAACCCAGGCCGCCAGGGGGAGAGCGAAGGCGGCTGGGTATCATGTAACGCTTAGCAAGTATGAACCCAGGAGCCGGGAATAGTTCACCGGCCTGGTAGGAAAATTTTTACGGCGC
>JBFZDM010000306.1:0-3187 GCA_041307365.1 Chromatiaceae bacterium
CCGCCAACTCCTTCTCCAGCCGCTTGGCGCGATCGAGCAGGGCGGCGACCTTGTCGTCCAGGTCCTCCCGGCTGCCCCGGACCAGGCTGGCCAGACGGAGCAGACGTTCCTCGTCCGCCTCTACCGCCGCCAGGGCGTTGGCCCCGGTGGTGGCCTCGATGCGCCGTACGCCGGAGGCGATACCGCCCTCGCTCAAGATCTTGAAAAGGCCTATGTCCCCCACCGCCCTGGCATGGGTGCCGCCGCAGAGTTCGGTGGAGAAGCCGCCCATGCGCAGCACCCGCACCTGGTCGGCGTATTTCTCGCCGAAAAGGGCCATGGCGCCCGTGGCCTTGGCGTCATCCAGAGACATGAGGCGGGTCTCGACCAGGTGGTTCTCGCGGATTTCCTGGTTGACCAGGCGCTCGATGGCCAGGAGCTGGTTACGGCGGACGGGCTCGAAGTGAGAAAAGTCGAAGCGCAATCGCTCGGCATCCACCAGGGAACCCTTCTGCTGGACGTGATCGCCCAGTATCTGGCGCAGGGCGGCGTGAAGCAGGTGGGTGGCGGAGTGGTTCAGGGCCGTGGCGCGACGCCGTGCCGCGTCCACCTGGGCGGCCAGGTTGTCGCCGACACGTAACTCGCCCTCCTCCACCCGGCAGAGATGCCCAAAGACATCGCCGCCCAGCTTCTGGGTGTTGAGCACGGTCAGGCGCACCCTATCCCCGGTGAGCCAGCCGCGGTCGCCGACCTGGCCGCCAGACTCGGCATAGAAGGGGGTGGCGTCCAGCACGACAATGCCTTCGTCGCCAGCGCTCAGGGCCTCGACCGCCTCCTCGCCACGATAGAGACCGACAACGTCGGCGCGGCCAGCGAGATGCTCGTAGCCAGTGAAGCGGGTCTCCCCCTCCAGCCGTAGGGCGGCGCCGGCACCGGCGCTGAAGTGACTGGCGGCGCGGGCGCGCTCCTTCTGCCGGGTCATCTCGCGGTCGAAGCCGCTGGTGTCCAGGGTCAAACCCCGCTCGCGGGCGATATCCGCCGTGAGATCGACCGGGAAGCCATAGGTATCGTAAAGCTTGAAGACGGTCTCGCCCGGGATCACGCCGCCCTCCAGGCCCTTGATGGCATGCTCCAGAATACGCATACCCTGTTCCAGGGTTTCGGCAAAGCGCTCCTCCTCCAGCCGCACCACATGGGCTACCCGTTCCCGGGCCTTGGCCAACTCGGGGAAGGCATCACCCATCTCGGCCGCCAGAGGGGCGACCAGCTTGTACAGAAAGGGCTCCTCCTGGCCAAGGTGATAGCCGTGACGGATGGCGCGGCGAATCAGACGGCGCAGGACATAGCCGCGTCCCTCGTTGCCCGGCGTGATGCCGTCCACCACCAGGAAGGCCGCGGAGCGGATGTGATCGGCGATGACGCGCAGGGACTTGGATTCCCGATCGCTGGCGCCGGTGGCCTGGGCCGCCGCATCGATGAGATTGACGAAGAGATCGATTTCGTAATTGCTGTGGACGCCCTGCATGACGGCCGCCAGGCGCTCCAGCCCCATGCCCGTATCGACGGAGGGGCGTGGCAAGGGGTTAAGACGCCCCTCCGCATCCCGGTCGTATTGCATGAAGACCAGGTTCCAGATCTCGATATAACGGTCGCCGTCCTCCTCGGGGGAGCCGGGAGGACCACCGGGGACGCCGGGGCCGTGGTCGTAAAATATCTCCGAGCAGGGCCCACAGGGACCGGTATCGCCCATGGACCAGAAATTATCCTTCTCGCCGCAGCGGGAGAAGCGGGTGGGGTCCACGCCGATCTCATCGAGCCAGATGGCGGCTGCCTCGTCGTCATCGCGGAAGACGGTCACCCAGAGGCGCTCGGGGGGGATGGCGAGGACACCGATGAGATATTCCCAGGCAAAGCGAATGGCATCGCGCTTGAAGTAGTCGCCGAAGCTGAAGTTGCCCAGCATCTCGAAAAAGGTGTGGTGGCGAGCCGTATAGCCGACGTTCTCCAGGTCGTTGTGCTTGCCGCCGGCGCGCACGCAGCGCTGGGTGCTGGCCGCCCGGCTATAGGGGCGCTTGTCGCGGCCCAGGAAGACATCCTTGAACTGGACCATGCCGGCGTTGGTGAACAGCAGGGTCGGGTCATTGGCTGGCACCAGGGGGCTACTGGGCACCACCTGGTGTCCGCGGGCGGCGAAGAAATCGAGGAAACTGGCTCTCAGCTCGGCGCTGCTCTTCATGGCGGCAAACTCGGTGCGGAAAAAACGGCTCGGTTTTCGGTTAACTAGCCAATGTCAGTATTCAGGCAACATGAGGGTGTGAGCGGCGCTCAACGCAACCCACGCCATCGGCGCCGGGTAAACAAAGACCCACAAATCATTCCAGGTCGCCGCGCAGGTAACGGCCGACGAGTTCCGGCGGAAAGCCGCGATATTCGAGGAAACGGGCGCGGCGCGCCTGTTCCTTGCGATCGGTGGCCGGGCCAGGGCCGAACTTCTTCGCCGCCACCCGGGCCAGGAACTCCCGCCATTCGCTGGAGGTTAGGGCTAGACAAGACCCGATCAGATCGTCGTCCAGACCCCGCCCATGCAATTCCTGACGCAGACGCAAGGGACCGAAGCCCTTACGCAGCCGCTCGGCCACATAGGCCTCGGCCATGCGCTCGTCGCTCAGGAGGCCACTCTCGGTCAGGGTATCCAGAACCCTGGCCATGGGGGCGGCCTCATAGCCCCGCGCTCGCAATTTTCGCTCCAGTTCAGCGCGGCTATGCTCGCGGCTGGCGAGCAGGCGCAGGGCTTGGTTGTGAATTGTGTCTTCAAGGGCATCATCCTGGGGACAATCGGCAACGACCCCCTGGGCCTCGTCCGGATTCTCGTCCAGAACCATGTTCTCGGCCCCGTTCCCGGCCCTGAATAGGGTGGGGCTCCGGATCAAGCCTCAGCCGCGGGCTCGGATAGTGGGGCATCGGCGGGCGGCAGCACCTTGGCGCGGATCCGAGCCTCGATTTCGGCGGCCAGCGCCCGATTTTCCTTCAGATAGCCGCGCACATTGTCCTTGCCCTGGCCGATGCGGTTGCCGCCATAGCTATACCAGGCGCCGGACTTCTCGATGATGCCGTGCTGAGAGCCGAGGTCGATGATCTCGCCCTCGCGCGAGATGCCCTCGCCATAGAGGATGTCAAATTCGGCCTGCTTGAAGGGGGGGGCCACCTT
>JBFZDM010000351.1:0-3974 GCA_041307365.1 Chromatiaceae bacterium
GCTCACCGCGCCCGAGGATGCAGGCGCGCTCCAGGGTATGGTGCAGTTCGCGGACGTTGCCAGGCCAGAGGTAGCGCAGCAGTCGGCTGCGGTCCTGGGCGTCGAGGCTGAACGCCTCCCCTGGGAAGCGCCGGCCGTGGTCGGCGAGGAAGCGCTCGGCCAGCCAGAGGATATCCTCCGGGCGCTCGCGCAGGGGCGGGATCTGGATCTCCAACACCCGGATGCGATAGTAAAGGTCCTCGCGGAAGCGCCCCGTTCGCACCAGTGCCGTCAGATCCTGGTGGGTCGCACAGACCAGCCGCGCCGGGACCTCGATGGACTCCCCCCCGCCGATGCGGGTGAGCTGGCGCGACTGGACGACGCGCAGCAGACGCGATTGCAGGGCGAGCGGCATGTCGCCGATCTCGTCGAGGAAGAGGAAGCCCGCACCGGCCTGCTCGAAGACCCCGGCGCGGCGTCGCTCGGCCCCCGTGTAGGCCCCCTTCTCGTGGCCGAAGAGCTCGGCCTCGATCAAACCCTCCGGCAGGGCCGCACAGTTGACCGCGACGAAGGGGGCCATCGGGCACTGGAGGCGGTGCAGGCGCTGGGCGACGACCTCCTTGCCGGTGCCGGACTCGCCGCCGATCAGCACCGGGGTGCTGGTATGGCGGGCGATGTGGGCCAGCTCCAGCTCGATGCGCCGCATCGCCGCCGAGATCCCCAACCCGGCCTCCTCGCCCCCCTGGGCCGGCCCCGGCGGCTGGCGGGCCAATTGCCGCAGCTTGTCGATCAGGGCGGCGGGGTTCAGCGGCTTGGTCAGATAGTCCGCGGCCCCCAACTTGAGCGCCCGCACGGCGTCCTCGATGGTCCCGTAGCCGGTGATGAAGAGGCAGGGGGGTGGCGTCCCCGCACCCTGGACCAGGCGCTCGAACAGGGTCAGGCCCGAGATGTCCGGCAGGTTGACGTCGATCACCCCCAGGTCGGCCCCGCCCCCGGCCAGGGCCCTCAATCCCGCCAGCCCGGTGCGGTGCCAGGCCACGGCGAAGCCCTCCATCTCCAGGCGCTGGGCCAGGGCCTCCCCCATGATGGGATCGTCCTCCACCAGGCAGACCCGGGTCATACCGCCCCCCCGGCCCGCAGGGGCAGGCGGACCTGGACGCGGGTCATCTCCCCCTCGGCCTGGGCCTCGATCTCGCCGCCGAGCTGGGCGGCGATCTGGTAGCAGACCCAGAGCCCCAGCCCGGGGTCATGGGGCCGGGTCTGCGGGTAGGGTTCGAAGAGGTGGGCCAGGCGCTCGGGCGCCAACGGCTCGCCGCTGTTCTCGATCTGGGCCAGTAACTCCGGGCCCTGGGTGCCGATGTGCACCCGCACGGCCCCGCCCCCGCGGGCGGCCTGGATGGCGTTCAGCAGCAGATTCAACAGGAGCTGGCGCACCGGTGCCGCCGGGAGACCGGTCGACGTGCCCAGGGCGGCCTCCCAGGTCAGCGCCGCGCCCGCTTTGGCCAGCTTTGGCTGGGCCAGGGTCCTGACATCCTCCAGGTCGGCCTGGGTGAGGGTATGACCGTCGGCACGGGCCTCCACCAACAGGGCCGAGACAGCGCCCTGGATCTGGTACAGGGCACGGTCGAGCAGGTCCAGCAGTTGGCCCGTCGGTGCATCGAGGGCGTGGGTGCAGCGATAGGTGTCGATGGCCATGAGCATACCTCCCAGGGGGTTGTTGACCTCATGGGCGACGCCGGCAGCGACCCGGCCCACCGCGGCCAGGCGCTCGGCCTGGACCATGCGCTGTTCCAGGGCCTCCTTCTCGGCGAGCGCTGAGACCATGGCGTAGAACTGACGGCCCAACTGGCCGATCTCGCTATCGCCCTGGGGCACCGAGCACTTGAGTTGGCGCGGATCCTCCCGGCCGATGCGGGTCATGCAGGCCGCCAGGTGGGTTAGCGGGGCCACCATGCGCCGTCCCCACAGCCAACCCAGCGGCAGGATCACCGCCAGGCCGCCGATGACGACCAGGGCGCCGCCGATCAGGATCTCGCGCAGGCGTGGCAGGTGGGGGGCATCGGAGAGCAGGCCGATCAGCTCGCCGACCTGGGTGCCGTCGCTGGTGAGCGACAGGCGCAACAGGCGCTGGACGTCCGGTTGATCGACCGCGGTCACCCGGCCATTCGCCGCATCCGTTGCCGGCGCGGCCTGATCGCGCAGCCAGGGTAGGGCATCGGACAGGGGCTGGTCCACGCGATAGAGGCGCGGGGCACTGCTCGCGAAGATCCGCCCGGCCGCATCCCCCAGGACCCAGACGGCGTCGCTTCTCGCCCCCCCAGGCCCGCGCAGGAGCGAGTAGGCCAGCCAGATGTCGTCGTGACGCAGGGCCTGAACCAGCACCTCGGCCATGGTGTGACCCAGGGCCAGGGCATTGCGGGCTTGGTCCTCGCGCAGGTTGTGCAGGGTTTGCAGGCCCACCGCCAGGGCCAGGCACAGGGCGGTGGCGAGGGCCGAGAGGCTGAGGCTGAGCGGCAGGCGCAGCCGGTAGCTCGCCCAGGGCTGACTCAAGACCCCTTCCTCCCGGTCAACTCCTCGGCCATGCGGGCGATCTCCAGGTACAGGTCCGGGCCCGCCACGGCGAAACCATCGAGGTCGACGTCCGCCAGCAGGGCCCGCCCCACGGCGTCCTCGCCCTGGCGGGTCAGGGCCTGCCGGATCGGCCCCTGGTCCGCCGCCGACAGGGCTGGGCCAGCGACCAGGGGCGGGAAGCCGAAATACGGCGAACGCTCGACGATCCGCGTCGCCCCCGTCAGCTCGGGCTGGCGTCGGGCCAGGGTCTCCCAGACATAACTGTCCACCGCCGCCCCGTCCGCCAGGCCCTCCGCCACCGCCGTTATGCTGCGCGCGTGGCCCCAGGTGAAGAAGGTCCGACGGAAGAACCGATCCGGGTCCCTGCCCGCCTTGAAGATGCGGTAGCGCGGGTAGAGATAGCCGGAGTTCGAGTCCGGGTCGGACCAGGCGAAGAGCCCGTCCTCCAGGTCCATGAAGGAGTGGGCCGGCGCGTCCGCCGCCACGATGACATAGGACCGGTACAGGGACTGGCCGCCAAAGCGCGGGACCGCCAGCAGGCTCAGACGGTCGCGGTGCTGAACATAGGGGTAGCCGCAGATCCAGGCCAGGTCGAGCTGGCCCCGCAGTAACAGGTCCAGAATCTCCCGGTAGCGTGAACGCTCCACGAAGACCACGGGCCGTCCCAGGCGGGCCCCCAGCCAGTCAGACCAGGCCCCGAGGAAGCGCGCCCGGTCGTCCGGGATGACCGGGGTCACACCGATGCGCAGCGGCGGCGCCTGTCCCAGTGCCCGGGCAGGGCCCAGCCAGGCCGCGGCGAAGGCGGCCGCGAGGAGGTCGCGGCGGGAGATGGTGGTCAAGCTAGGTGTCCCTCTGCGGCAACCGTGGCTTCGCGGGAGGGTACACCGAATGCGGCGGTGCGCGCCAATCCCCCCGGCACCACCGGCCAGGCCCCCACCTTCGGGCGGCGGTCTGGAGGATCGTCCCCGGGCGCCGGCGTTTCCTTCCCGTAACACACGGGCTGACCGTTACCGGCGCAGGTAAGTATTGGTTTTATCCAACAAATTCCCAATCCGCCGGGCGCGGGCGTTACCTTTTGGTAACGTGCCGGGGCGTGCCGCACTGCCCCCGGACGCTCCGTATGGGAAAAAACTATCGCCGAATCAACGCCCTATCTGGGCCCCAACGGCCCTTGGCACGTCCCGTGCTCATCCTTGACGCAAATGGGGCCCGCCATGGCGCCCCAAGCCCCAGTGGAGCCCAGGTCTCATCCGTGTGAACGCCGTCTTCAGCCCAGAGCCCCTGACGCGACCCCAGCCCTGGCCCGGCCTGGATCCGGGTGCGCGGTTACGCCTCGACCCCGCCGCCTGTCTCGGCAGGCGCTATCCGGGTACGGGCTGCCGCTTCTGCGTGGACGCCTGCCCCGTCGGGGCCCTGGCCGAGGT
>JBFZDM010000352.1:0-3502 GCA_041307365.1 Chromatiaceae bacterium
AGCACCGTGACGACGGAGCAAATTGCCACAAATGAGTCGAACAAGCAGAGGCTGAAAGAAGTCAAGAGGCAGATGGACGTTGTCGGCGATCAGATCGACACGCATAGGATGTCAAAAAATAAGGGCTTGCGAGATAAGCTGCTGAATGACTACATGAAGCTGCGCACTGAAGAGAACGCAATCAATGACAGCATTTGGATGTTCTCGCAGAAGCAAAAGGCACAAAGCGAGGGGATGGTGGGCGATTTGGCGCAGGGGCCTCTGTTGGAGGCGTATCCGAGCCTAGCGCCCTTCAAGCTAAAGGATGAGCCTCAAAACAGATATCAGCTTGGCGCATATGACAAAAAGAACAAGTCAATTATCTTGAGGGTCCCCTCAGAGCAAAGAAAGCCGGTGTTTGTGCATGAGGGGCAGCACTTTGTGCAAGATGTGGAGGGGTTTAGCCCGGGCTATGCGCCGACATCCGAAAGCGTCAAAGCGTATCAAGACTACTTGAGATACATGGGGGAAGCGGAGGCCAGGGCTGCAGAGGCTCGGATGAATCTGACACCAGAAGAGCGCCGCGCCAAGTTTCCCGAGGAAAGCTACGACGTCCCCATCGGGGAGTTGATTGATGCCCCGCGCACGGGTGGGCCGGCACTTCTCACGACGTACCACGCTCAAGAGAAGGCTGGAAAATCGTCTGCCAAGGGCGCTGGCGCGAGGGAAGTGTCGAAAGCTGGCGGCGGTGCCGTCGAAGGGGGCAACATGAGCTTTGCAGGTGCGACGGACGAGATCACGAGGAAGCTGGTCAGCCAGGGCATGAGCGAGGACCAAGCCATGGCGCACGCGCTGCGGATGGCCGACTCCTACATGAAGGGCGGTGGCGCCGTGATGATGGCCCGCGGCGGTCCTGCTGGTGGGGGCGCTCGTGCCACGCAGCGCGCGATGAAACGCTCCGCAGAGGCGGCAGCGAAGCGTGCGGCGGAGAAGGCTGCGGCGGAGAAGGCTGCTGCGCCGGTTGCGCCTGCGCGCACGGCTGCTGAGCAGTCAGTGCTCGGGAAGTTCGGCCAGAAGCAGCAGCAGGAGGCGCAGCGGGCCGCGAAGGTGGCGCAGATCAGCCAGTCGACCGAGCCCCCGAGGCCTGCCCGTGCGCCGGCGAAGGGCGGCCGGGCTGCGGCTGTGCCGCCGGACGTCTACCGGCAGATGGCGAAGACGCAGGGCGACGAGGCGGTCATCAGGGCGGCCGAGCGGGGCGAGCACCTGAAGCCGACGGCTGGCGGGTATGTTGGCGCTCCGCGGACGGTGACGAACCCGCAGGCCCTAGGGGCGATGCGGCGCGCGATGGACAAGGACTTCATCGACTCGGTGGAGGCGGTGCGTCTGGCTGACCCTGATCGCCTGGGCACGTGGTACGACCGGGCGAAGGCGGGGATCGCACAGAGCGCTGAGCCGTACCAGTTGGACCGGACGCTGGACCAGCACGCGGTGTATTCGGCCGGGGTCTCTCCTGAGTCCGAGCTTGGGTTCGCGCTGAAGCACCAGAACAGCCGGGTCGCCGGTCAGCCTGAGAGGGCATATCGCGGCCCCGGCATGCGGACGTTGGACACGGCTGTTGCCGAGGACAGGCCAGCCAAGCTCGCGTTCAAGGTGGGCGAGTATCGGGAGAAGAACGACCCGCGTGTTCCCAACACCGGCCTCTTCGGCGTGAACGACTTCCGCCGTGCGCAGGGCATGGGGTACACGGACCCGGAGGGCAAGCCCTGGAAGGCGGGTGTCACGGCCACGATGCACCCGTTCATGGACGCTGAGACGGCGCTTCAGGTCAGCCGCGCGAACAGGGCCGGGATCGGTGGCCGCACTGACTGGCAGGGGCCGCACATCCAAGAACTGCCCTGGGTCTACGGCAAGGCTCAGGACCTGTACAGCCGGGGCCAGCGCGGCCGCTTCGCCGGGGACCCGCTCGAAGGCATGAAAAGCTCCATCAGGGAGGCGAACAAGACGGCCCAGGACTACATGTACAAGCACGCCGCTTCTGCGACCCACGAGGCCATTCCTGGCGCGTCGCTGGGGCATGTGCGGCAGGCGTTGGACATGCCGCCAGAGCAGAAGGTGGAGTACGGCAGGAAGGGCCGGTGGGACCAGCCGGCGCCCGAGGCGAAGCTGAACCCACTCCCCCAGGTCGGCGCGGGCAACCGTGACGTTCTGTACGGCGCGGCCGGGTATCGGCAGCTTCCCTCTCGGGAGGCGCAGGGCTTGTACACGAACAAGCTGGGGCAGGTCGAGACCAACCCGATGACCATCGCGCGCCCCTTGATGGACTTCCCGACGGGCGGCGGCGGCGGCTTCGCGTCTCCCAACACCCGCAAGGTTGCCGAAACGCTGGAGCAGTTCCGCGCTTTTATGGATGCGCAGGAGGCAGGGGCCTACAACCTGCCCAACACGATGAGCGCGGTCAAGGGCAAGAGGTCGATGGTTCTGGATGCCAGGGGGCGCAACAAGGACAAGGCGGACCCGTCTGCTGGAGCGCTGCCAACATCTCAGCAGTTGGCCCAAATGAACAGCGTCTTGGAGGACACCGGGTTCGGCGTGTCGGCCACCAACCGCGGTGCGGTCGTGTTCCCGTACGACCCGACTATGGACCCGAAGCAGGCCCAGAAGATCCTGCGCCAGAAGCGCGGCGCGCTGACGTCTATCTTTCCGTCCGACCCTCAGATGTCGATGACGACCACCGGCTATGTCCCTGGCGTCGGCAAGCGTGGGCAGTTCGGCCCGGAGTCGACGGCGCCGTTCAGTGGGGAGGCCACCAGCGACGTGCTGCGCGCCTTCGCTGATCTGGAGCCCAACGTCTCTTTGAACATCAGCGAGTCTGAGGCGGTTCGTCAGGCCATCCGTGACAAGGCGCTGCGCGACAGCCTGATGGGCGGCACGCGCCGCGACATTCAGGAGTCGCGCCGGTTCTTCAGCGAGGCGGACTGGCCGCGGGCTGTCGAGATGATCCGCCAGGGTATGGCGCCTGCGGCCGCGTTGGCCGCCTTGGGGTATAGCGCAAGCGCGATGGCGGAGGAAGGCCGGTGATCAGAGGAGGCCTTTGGCCCGCGCGTAGTAGCGAGCAGCGTGCCCCTGCCGCTCCATCCAGGCGCGATCTTCCGCCTTTTGCTGGCGGGTCTGCCTCTTCTTGGGCTGACTCTTGGCCAGAAGCTCTTCCATCAGCTCGGCGCATTCGTCGAAATAGCTCCCCGGGTCAACGCCTTTCAAGAAGGCAATCGCCTCGTCGTACTTGTCCATGGCTTCATGCCTCTCGTATGACTGTGGGTTACATGATAGCAATAGGATCGACTCATGGCTACTGAATTTCCGATTGACCCTGAGTTCGGCCGGTTCGTCGAGGGGATGCCCCCGGACGCTGACGGCGAGACGGAAGGGGTCGAGGTCGACCTGCAACTGGACGACACCGACATCGAGGAGCTTCCCGACGGGTCGGCGGTGGTGCGCCTGGACACGAACGGGCCGATGGACAACG
>JBFZDM010000357.1:0-2565 GCA_041307365.1 Chromatiaceae bacterium
GGGATGAAGCCCAATGAGTTCTTCAACAGCACCGAAAATCTCAACGACCTGATCCACAACAATGGCCTGCTGGTGAACCCGGAGAACCTGCTGCTCTACCGCAAGGCCCTGGGGCATTCGACGGAGTTCGACTGCTCCATCATCTACAACAGCTCCCAGACCATCCTCAACCCCTTGGGCCGGCCGGTGCGACGCACCCAGGTGCCGGCGGAGGTGAAGCATGTCTGGAACCGGATGAACCAGATCCTGATCGCCTACCTGCTGGAGACCTATCCGGACCCGGCGGAGGCCCTGGTGTTGGCGGGAGAGGCCAGCCTGGACGCCACCTGGCCCCTGACCTCGCCGGGGGTGCCCAGCATCCGCATGCTGCACAACCACTTCATCGTCTTCCCGATGGACCGGTTGCGCCAGGCGGCCCTGGCGGATTTAGCCAACCCGAACCTGACGGATGGCGGCCAGCACAGCCTCTTCCAGGCCCACATGCGGGACGTCTATCGCCGCTTCTTCGCCGAGGCCCTGGACCTCCACATCCTGCGCACCATTCACAGCGTCGAATCCCAACTGGCCCTCACCGGTTATCCGGAAGGGCTACCCTGCTGGGAGATCCAGGGCGGGGTCGAGGCCCTCAAGGATATCCGCTTCTGGCGGGAATACGACGCCATCCTGGAAGGTTTCCTGGATTTTTATCGCACCTTCTTCTCCCAGGTCTCCAGCCGCAATGCCCCCCGGCTGCCGGACCTGCACTATCCGGAGGCGGTCGAGCGGGTGCTGCTGTTCGACAACGCCTTCCTCGGCACCGCCCGCCGTGTGCGCGAGCGCTGCATCAGGGAACCAGCCTACGCCAACTCCATCCGCTGGCAGCCGGCCTTCAAGCAGCTTATCTACCGCAACGACACCGGCAAGCTCCTGGTTACCATCAGCCAGAATTCCATCGGCAACGCCATCACCGAACTGCTGGGGGTGGTGGTGCGGCGGGTGCCGGACGCCGCCGCCTATGCCGCCTTCGAACCGCGCCTGCTCGACAAGCTCCTGACGGTGCGCGAGCGCCTGATCGCGGCAGACCTGGGCGACGGCATCGCCACCGCGGATTGGCCGGCGCGTCTTATCTGACATAGTTCTTGCTGGCGGGGAAAGGCCATTTCCCGCCAAGCTGCTACACTTAAGCCGTCATGAATACGACCCTGGTCAAACCGCCCAAGTCCCTGCTGCGCCGGGTGGGGCGGGCGATCGCCGACTACGGCATGATCCGCGATGGCGATCGCATCCTGTTGGGGGTCTCCGGGGGGAAGGACTCGCTTTCCCTGCTGCACATCCTGCGACACCTGCAACGCCATGCCCCGGTGCGCTTCGACCTGGCCGTCCTGACCGTGGACCCGGAGGTACCGGGTTTCGATCCCCAGCCACTCAAGGACTATTACCTTGCCCTGGGGGTGCCCTGGCATTACGAGCGGCAACCGATCCTGGAGCAGGCCAAGGGCCATATGGATGGTGACTCCTTCTGCGCCTATTGTTCGCGCATGAAGCGCGGCATCATGTACCGCCTGTGCCGGGAGCAGGGTTACGGCGTGCTGGCCCTGGCGCAGCACCTGGACGACCTGGCGGAGAGCCTGCTGTTGTCCCTCTTTCACGGCGGCCAGTTACGGACCATGAAGGCCCATTACCTTAACGATGCCGGCGACGTGCGTATCATCCGCCCCCTGGCCTACTGCCGCGAACGCCAGACGGCGGACTTCGCCCTCGCCGCCGGCCTGCCGGTGATCCCGGACTCCTGTCCCGCCTGCTTCGCCGCCCCTACCCGTCGCGAGCACATGAAGGCCCTGCTGGCGCGGGAGGAGGCGGTACATCCGCATCTTTTTACCAATATACTGCATGCCATGCGCCCGCTGCTGACGGAGGGTGTGGCCGTTGCCGGGCTAGCGGCGAGGGGCGGGGCTGGCGGAAGTGGACAACCGCCGAATGCACACTCCTTGTCTCCTCTCTCCGCCATCCGCTAACTCCCATTTGCCCATTCCACACCTAGCAGCAAATTAGCATAATCTAATACTATCCCAGAGGTAACCCCGCCATGAGCCTCGCCTCCCTGATCCCCCTTCTGTCCGCCCTGGTGACCGCCTCGGCGGTGACCCTGGACCCCGCCACGCTCGACAGCGCGGCGGTGGAATACCGCGCCGTGCCCCGCGAATACCAACTCGACGGCGTGGTTGAGGCCGCCAACCAGGCGACGGTCTCCGCCCAGACCCAGGGGCAGGTGAGGGAGATCCTGTTCGACGTGGACAACTTCGTGGAGGCAGGCAGCATCATTGCCCGGATCAAGGACACGGAACATCGTGCCCGGGTTGCCCAGGCGGCGGCGGAACTGGATTCCGCCAGCGCCACCCTGAATCACGCCCGCGAGGATTTCGACCGTATCAAGCAACTGTTCAACAAGCAGATGACTTCCGAATCCGCCATGGACAAGGCCATCGCGGATGTCAAGAACGCCCAGGCCCGGCTCGAGGCCGCGGGAGCCACCCTGGAACAGGCGCAAGAGCAACTGGAATACACCCAGGTTCGCGCCCCCTTCTC
>JBFZDM010000364.1:0-3825 GCA_041307365.1 Chromatiaceae bacterium
CCACGGTGACATCGGTTTCGCGCCAGGCATTATTCTCGGGCCTGAAGCCACGTGAATTCGACGATTCCATTGAGCGGACGGACAAGGAGGAATCCTTGTGGAAGACGTTCTGGCAGAACGAAGGCGTCAACCCGAATGAGGTGATGTATCGCCGCGCGCTGCGACAGATCAATCAGCTCGAGGCACTGGAAGCGGATCTGATCGACCGGCGCCCGAAGGTGGTCGGTCTGGTGATCGATGAGGTGGACGACCGGCTCCACAAGGAGCGATCGAAGAAAGATGTGGCGATGTGGATCGGGAACTGGTTGACGACCGGCTTCGTCGACCGGCTGTTCTCGCTGCTGCTGGACAAGGGATACCACCTCTACCTCACGGCAGACCACGGCAACGTCGAGTCTATCGGGGTCGGCAGGCCCAACCAGGGCGTCATTGCCGAGACGCGCGGCGAACGCGTCCGGGTCTATAGGAGCGAGCCCTTGCTGGCCGATGCCGCGGCGGCCTATCCCACCGCGCTCAGATTGGATGTCCCTGGGCTACCCGCGCACTTCATGCCGTTATTCGCCGGTGGACGAACCGCCTTTGTGCAGGAGGGCGAGCAGGTGGTAGTCCACGGCGGGGTGTCGATCGAAGAATTGATCGTGCCTTTTGTGAAAGTCAGCTTTGGGATGGGAACCGCATGAATTCATCAGCCCCTCAAATCGGCTTTGATCGGTTCATTCAGCTTGATTGGGCGGAGGCGGCGCTGAATGTTCGGGCTGGTGCAGCCGGGCTAGATGATCTGAATGCACGGCTCGATGCAGCCGGACTTGGCGTTGAAGCCAGGAAGAAAACCCGCACCGTACTGAATCGATTGTGGCTGGAGCCGCGCGCCGAGCTTGTCGAGTACGCGCAGCGTGTCGTGGCCATCCATAAGACGCAGCCGGACCTGCCCGTCGCGGAGCTGTGCTGGGGCATGGCCGTTGCGACCTACCCCTTCTTTGGCAAGGTGGCTGAACTGGTGGGCCGCCTGTCCGCTATCCAGGGCGATTGCGCAGCCGCCGAAGTGCACCGGCGCATGAGTGAAACCTACGGGGAGCGCGAAGGCACCCGGCGCATGACCAACATGGTCATCCAGAGTCAGGCCAGTTGGGGCGCGGTGGAGCGCGTGGAGAAAGGCAAGCGCGTCATTCGCCTTGCGCCAACGGAGATCGACAACGACGAACTCACGGCCTGGCTGATCGAGGCAACCCTGCACTACGCCAGCAAGCCTGTCTCGGTACCCAGCCTGCAGTCGCTGCCGGTGCTGTTCCCGTTCAGCTTGACGCGGCCCCTGGCCTATGTTGTTTCGAACAGCCCGCACCTTGACCTCCGATCGGAAGGGCCAAGTAACCCGTTTGTCGCTTTGCGCAGCACGATTTGAGGAACGAAGACAGTATCGAAGAGGCATTCCGGGAGTGCTGCTACACTGTTCCGGACTGTTGGGCTGAAACCCTCTAGGCGGGCGATGGACGGCACTGCCCCCCACCCATACCCTATACTTTGGTTCCCGTAACAACTATCGGAGAGCCAAAATGCCCCAGGAACCCGCGTCGGCAAAGGGCACCTAGGCCCTCATCGACGCCAACCACTTCTATGTCAGTTTTGGATCCGTACCCGCCAGGTCAGGGTGATGGTGCCCTCGGCCGGTACCAAGACTTGCCAGCTAGCCAGATGGGCGGCGTCCTTAACGTGCGGCTGGCTCTCCTGGAGCATCTGCCAATCCCCGGGGATGTCTTCCAGCACCTTAACGGTGACTTGAACGGCTTTGGCGTTATTCAGCTCCATGGCAAAGGCGGCCTCCTGGAGGTAGTTGTAGGGGCCGGTGCCGGCGAGCTTGTTAAATCCAGTCTGTTTGCGGCGGACCGTGACATCGAAACTCTCTCCCAGCAGCAGGGTGACGGTCTCGCGCTTGGGGGTGTGGTCGATGGCGTCCTCGCCGATGAATTGGGCCTGGCCGTAGCTATCCTGGGTATAGACCCGCACGATGCCCTTGGGTAGGGGTATGCCCAGCTTGCCGCCATCGTTAGTGAACTTCAGGTTGGCGGCCACCTCGAGCTTGCTCCAACCGCCCGATTGTTGGGATTGGTAGTGGTAGCGACGGCTACTCACCACCAGTTCCCGTGTGATGGGGACCGCGGCGGCGGATAGCAGCGCGACCTGCTTGGTCTGGTTGTTGAGAATATCGGTGGGCCGGGCCAGGGTGTAGAGGTGGTATTCGTCCAGGGCTTCCTCAGCGGGCGGCGCGGGCCTGGATTCGCACACCATGGGTGAGTAAGCCATATCCGGCTCCTCGGGTGGCGCCACTTGGTGGACCTCGCCCGCGACCAGTTGCACCCGGGTCTGACGGTAGGCAATGCCGCTGTGGTTGGTGAGGGTCACCCAGCCGTTCAGGTCCATGGTCTGGCCGTCGGCGGCCAGGTTGGCGACATAGTCGGCCCGCCACGCCAAGCCGCCGGTCAGGTAGGACAATTCATAGTCACCGCTGCCGCTGGTCGCGGACTCCAGGTGTAAGACCAGGGTCGGCTGATCGCGCAGGTCCGCGGGCAGGTCCGGGTAGGACAGGTGGCCGACGACCCCGGTTTCGATGCGGTCGGCGTAACGCAGGACCACGCCGGCGTTGGTGGCGAGCACCTGGGCCTCTTCCGTGATCCGGGTGCCGTCATCGTGGGTACGAATGACGTGGACCTGACGACCCAGATACTTGTTGAGGAGGCTGTCCGGGGTCAGCAGGTCGAAATCGAAGTTTTGCTCGAGGAGACTGATGGGGAGGGCACCCGCAACCGCGGACAGGAGAGCGGTCTCGGGCCGGATCTGGGCCGAGACGTTGCGCCAGGCCAGGCGGTTCTCACCGGCGGTCAAGGTGCAGCGGCGGCGATCCTTCACCAGGGCCAAGTTTTGGTTGTAGATCGTCATCGCCAGGGCTTGTTGGGCACTGTCGTCCAGGCGTTGTTCAGGGATGCTTGAGTGGTCGTTCGCGGTTGCCATGGTCTCTCTCCGGTGGGTGGTTAGTCAGCGTTCAGGGCCGAGGGTCGCCAGCCCTATCCAGGCCGGCCTGTGCCGCGCTGGCCGTGCCAAGATAGATGGCGCCCATCTTGGCGACCTGGCCCGCCAGCACCTGACGCAACTCGGTGGGGGCAAGCACCTCGATATTGGCACCGAGGCCCAACAGCCAGCGCAGCAACTGGCCGGTGGACGGCAGCCGGGCGCTGACGCGTAGGGCGCAGGGGGCGCCCTCGGGTTCTTCATCGATGACCTGGTCATCCGTGAGTGGACAGACCCGCAGCAGGGTGGCGGGATAGCCGCGCAACGGCGCAGGGGCAGCGCCTCGGCGATCAGGTCGCGGACCTGTTGCAGGGTGTACTGCCAAATCAGGGCATCTTCCTGGGGATCCCCGGCCAGGCGCCGATAGTGGCGGGTTTTACCGCCAGCATTGACGACTTCGATACGGGCCTCCTTGACCAGTTCGTCCAGATCCCGTTGCAGGGCACGGCGGCGGGAGGTGGCGGCGCCCTGGCCGTAGGCGTCACCGAGGATGTCGAGCAGGTGGGAGATATCCAGGCACTCCCCCGGCACGGTGGTGGCCCGTGGCAGGATGGCCTCCAGACGGCGCAGGCGCTGGATACGGGTTTGGTAGGTGGCGCTCATGGGGGCACTGTGCCACAACCACTGGACATATACTGGGTCTTGCGCGTGACCTCGAACCATTGGTCCAGTTTCTCGGGGTTGAGCAACTGCTCCAACAGGGCACGTACCATGACGGTAGCGGGGCTTCTCTCGGCAAATTTCTGGAGGATCTCGCCAAACATG
>JBFZDM010000389.1:0-3082 GCA_041307365.1 Chromatiaceae bacterium
CCTGCTTCAGGTGCAGGGCCTGGAACGGGAGGTCCAGCGCCTGCGCGGCCAGGTCGAGGAACAGAAGTACGAACTCGACAGACTCAAACGCCAGCAGCGGGATCAGTACAAGGACCTGGACGGGCGCTTGGGTGGTGCCCAGGCGGCGGCCGAGCCCGCGCCAGGCTCATCCCCGTCGTCCTCGGCGCCAAGCCCCGTGTCCGGGCCGGCTGCCGAGGCAGCTCCCGCGGAAGGTGCTGCGCCGGCGACCGCGGCGGGGGGCGGGGTCGAATCCCCGGCGCCGCCGATCTCCTCCTTCACCGCGCCGGCGGGGCGAGAAACCGCGGTGGAGCCCACTCCGGCCACCCCACCGGTGGCGGAAAGGCCTGGGGCGGATGGGGAGCAGGTGGCCTACATCAAGGCCGTCGCGCCCCTCAAGGAGCGCCGTTTCGAGGATGCGGCCCGGACCCTCGCGGATTTCCTGGCCCAGTACCCTCAAGGCAAATACGCCGACACCGCCCATTTCTGGCTGGCGGAGACCCATTACGTCAATCGCGACTCGGCGGCCGCCCTGGCCGAGTTTCAACTCATCCTCAAGGAATTTCCCAAGAGCACCAAGGTACCGGGCGCCCTGCTCAAGATCGGTTATATCCAGGCCGATGCCAAGGATACCAAGGCCGCCCGCGCTACCCTGGAGGAAGTCATTCGCCGCTTTCCCCAAAGCGGCGAAGCTCGCCTCGCCCAGGCCCGCCTGGATCAGATGAAGTAGCAATCACCCTTACGCAACACCCATGGACCTGTGGATGTATTGAACAACCATCGGGTTGAGGCCGGTGCGCTGGGCGAACTGTTGCAGGTATTGCTGCTCCTCCGGGGTGTCCACCTCGATGGCGAGCAGTGATGCCGCATAGACTTCCGCCGCCACCTCCGGACTGGGGATCTCGGCCACGAAGGCGTCCAGGTCCAACGGTCGCTGCATCTCCCTCATCACCCAGCGCTGGCCCTCGGCGTCCATCCCGGACTCCTTCATCTTGCCAACGATGCGCTGGGTCTCCTCGGCGCTGATCTCGCCGTCGGCCTTGGCCGCGTTGATCATGCCCTTGAGGATCAGCTCCGCGGTGTCGGCGAGCCTCTGCTCTTCGTAGGGGGTTTCCGGGGTCTTGAGCCCGATCGGCACGTCGCCACCCGAGAAGCCATGGGCACCACCGGCCTGACCGCCGTTGGCGAGCGCCTTCATGGCCACGCTGGCCAGCATCGCCAGGGCGCCGCCGCCCAGCGCGCCCTTGACCGCATCGCCACCGCCGCCGAGCAGACCGCCCAGTGCCGCGCCGATCCCGCCGGCTTGCATCGGATTCTGGGCGGCACTGGAGAGCCCGCCCTGCACGGCATCGAGGAGACCGCCGAGGAGGCCCCCGGTCGAGGCGCCTTGGCCTCCTGCCTCCCCGGTACCGCCCAAACCAGTCCTTTTAAGGTCATCGAGGATGTTGCCCATGCGGTCCTGTCCGGAGGGCGCGGTGGCATTCCGCATGAAGGTGCCGATCAGATCGCTGAAGTTTGGCATTGGATTTTTCCTTCTGTTTTAAGTGGCCGTGGTTGGTGCGGGGAGGACGTCGCCGGGCCGTGGTCTGCCAGGGGCCTGACCGGCGGCCCCGCCAGGCCAGTAATATGGGGGCGATACCTTGATTCAAGGTATCGTTCGCCGTAGGGCCCTACGGGTTAGCCCCTCGTTCGAGTTTATGCCTGATCGCCTCCTCCCGGGCATCGTCGATTTCCCTCATGATGCTATCCAAATCGGCCTGTTTATTGCTGCCCTTGAAATGGCCGGTCAGTTTGACGTCGGGCGTCAGATTGCCGCTCTCGTAGATGTACCAGATCTCCTTGCCGTAACTGGTGGCAAGCAGTTCGGGGGCGAAACGACCAAAGTAGGCGGCGAGATTGCCGACATCCCGCTCCAGCATCCTGGCGGCATTATTGTTGGCCGCCGCGTCAACCGCCTGGGGCAGATCGATAATGACCGGGCCCTGCGTATCGACGAGGATATTGAACTCGGACAGGTCGCCGTGGATGAGCCCGCCACACAGCATCCGGACCACATCCTTGATCAGCCGGTCGTGGTACTCCAGCGCTTGCGCCCCGGTCAAATCTAGATCGTTGAGCCTGGGCGCCGCATCGCCGTGTTCGTCGGTCACCAACTCCATGAGGAGGACGCCCTCGACATAATTGTAGGGCCGGGGCACGCGCACGCCGGCGGCGGCCAACCGGTATAAGGCATCGACCTCGACATTCCGCCACACTTCTTCCTGCTGTTCACGGCCAAAGCGCGTGCCCCTTTGCATGGCCCGTGCCTGGCGGCTGTTACGTACCTTGCGGCCTTCCCGATACAGTGCCTGCTTGTGAAACCCCCGTTGGTTGGCTTCCTTATAGACCTTGGCACAGCGGATCGCACCGTCACAGAGCACCACATAGACCGCGGCCTCCTTGCCGCTTTTCAGCGGGCGGAGCACTTCATCGACAATCCCGTCGCGTACTAGCGGTTCGAGACTTCTTGGGGTTTTCATAGTCGTCTTGATGGAAATGACAAGATTCGGGGTTGGAGTCGGGGGGCTGGTCTCCCGGGGCCCTGGGTAGGCGCCCTGGGTCCCGCCTCCGGGATGGCCCATGCTCGCACAGATCCTCCCGGGGAAGGCGGCTTCTCCGCCGCGGCCTGGGGCCGGTGCTTTGTAGGAAAATCCATCCCTCAGGCCAGACCCTTCGAGGCCACCTCGTAGGCATCCTTGGACAGGCCGTCCATGGCCAGGACGCGCTCAAGTTCGGCTCGCATCAGGGTCCGACGGGCAGGATCGAAGCGGCGCCATCGGACCAGGGACTGGAGCAGACGCGCGGCAATCTGGGGATTGAGGGGATCGAGTTCGAGGACGCGCTCCCCCAGGAAGGCGTAGCCGGCGCCGTCGGCGGCGTGGAAACGCACCTGGTTGGCACAAAAACTGGCCACCAGGCTGCGCACCCGGTTGGGGTTGGCCGGGCTGTAGGCGGGATGCCCCAGCAGATGGCGGACCCGCGCCAGGGTCTCCGGGCCCTTGGCGCTGGCCTGGATGGCGAACCA
>JBFZDM010000396.1:0-2797 GCA_041307365.1 Chromatiaceae bacterium
CGCACCCGGGGTGCACTGGATCGGGGCCCTGGACCCGACCCTGCGCACCTTCGACATCATCCTGAGGACGGCCAACGGGACCACCTATGCATGATCGAGGACTGCATGCGGGGCCTGAAGATGCGCGTCCCGGTGGCGGGGCTGCGGATCAAGCTCATCCCGACCGAAGACGAACTGGCCCAGTGTCGCGACTTCGGCCGGCAGATCGCCGAGGCCCTGGTCGGCAGGCAGGAGGCGCGGGTCCGGGACCTGGCGGACCTGTCCTGAGCCAGGGCCCAGCGAACAACAACATCGCCCAAGAGGGCAGGGACGTCACCCCAGGGGACAGAGGTTCCATCCACCCTAGCCAATCGGAGTAGCAACATGCCCAAGGCAAAAATCACGTTCGACGACATACACCAGACCGTCAATGTCCCCGCCGGGACCCGCGTCATCGAGGTCTCCGAGAAGATCGGGGCCAGCATCATCTATGGCTGCCGCGAGGGCGACTGCGGGACCTGCATGATGCATGTCCTTGAAGGCTGGAACAATCTGACCGAGCCCTCCGTGCTGGAGGAGAAGGTCCTGCGCGAGAACATGGCCAGCCGCCACGACCGCCTCGCCTGCCAGGCCCAGATCCTGGGCGACTGCCGGGTCAAGCCGGCCTAACCCCCTCAGCCAACCCCAACGAATTGGAGACAATCAATGGCACTCGTGACCTTTTCCAGCCCCGAGTACAAGGACAAGACCGTCTATGCCGTGGCCGGGAGCCACACCGAGACCCTGCTCAAGCTCGCCAAGGAGCACAAGGTTCCCGTCCACCACGACTGCCAGGACGGCGAGTGCGGCCACTGCGTGGTGCGCGTGTCGAGCGTGGACAACAAGAACCAGCGCATGGGCGGCCCGCTCACCGACAAGGAGAAGCAGGTCCTGCGCGAGCAGGGCAAGATCACCCGCGCGGAGATCGAACAGATGGCCGTGGACGATCTGCCGAGTCCGTGGCGTCTGGCCTGCCAGATGATAGTGCGGGACGAGGACGTCCTGGTGGAGTACTGAGGATGCCGGCGGCGGCCAGAGTCCAGCGGGACCTGGCGGAGGTCGTTTACGCCGACCTCATGGCCCGCTCCACCGGGGCGGGCAATGCTTCGACCTTTGCCGGGATGATCGCTACCCGCTGCGATGGGGGTGGCGCTCTGCCGCCCTGGCTGGGGCTCCAGCCGGCCGCCTTCCGCTGCCTGCTCGATCACCTCTACCCCGGGACCGCGGCTGGCCTGCTGCCGGGGATCTCCCGCCCTGCCGCCGGCGGTTGGCCAGATGAGCGTGGGGACGAGATCGACGAGTTGGTCCGCCTGATGCTCATGCACCGGGCCGGGGACGACCCCTCGGAGGTATGGATGGCCCATGTCGTGGCCGCTGGCTGCATGGCCGCGGACCACCTGTGGCAGGACCTGGGCCTGCCGGCCCGGGGTGAGCTGACCGCGCTGATGCGCCGCAACTTCCCGACGCTGGCCGCCCGCAACGTCATGGACATGAAGTGGAAGCGCTTTCTCTACAAGCAGTTGTGCGAGGCGGAGGGCATCTATGCCTGCCGGGCCCCCTCCTGTGCCAGTTGCACGGATTACCATGCTTGTTTTGGCCCCGAGCTTTGACCCCAACCCGACTGGGCTGGTCGAGGTCGGACTGACCGCCCGTGCCCTGGGGGCCTACCTGGGCTTGGCAGTGGGGGATGCCCTGGGGGCCACGGTCGAGTTCATGACCCCGTCGGAGATCCGCGAGCGCCATGGGGTTCACCGCGACATCCTGGGCGGGGGCTGGCTGCGTCTGCGCAAGGGTCAGGTCACCGACGACACCGAGATGGCATTGGCCCTGGGGCGGAGCATCCTGGCCGAGGGCCGGGTGGAGCCGCGAGCGGTGGCTGAGGCCTTCAGTACCTGGATGCGCGCCAAGCCCGTGGACATAGGCCACACGGTCCGCCGCGGCATCGCCCACTACCGCCAGACTGGGGAGATCGAGGTCCCGCCCAACGCCTACGACGCGGGCAACGGGGCCTGCATGCGTTGCCTGCCGGTGGCCCTGTTTACCCTGGGCGCAACCCCCGAGGCCGTGGCCGCGGCCAATCTGGCCCAGGCCCACGTCACCCATCACAGCCCCTTGGGTGACGCCGGGACCTTGACAGTGATCCGCATGGTCCAGACCGCCCTGGCCGGGGGTAGCCTGGCGGACCTTCAAGCCGAGGCACAGGATCTGGCTGCCGTCCACCCCGAGTACCGCTACGACCGCCGCCGCACGGAAAACCCAGGGGGTTACCTCCCCGAGACCCTGGCCGCCGTTTTCCAGGCCCTGTTCGCGACAGAGACCTTCGAGACGGCCATGATCGAGGTGGTCAACCGCGGCGGCGATGCGGACACCACCGGCGCCATCCTCGGCATGATGGCTGGCGCCCTCCACGGCCGCTCTGCCATCCCCAAACACTGGCTACAGCACCTCGATCCCGAGGCGGCGCGCCAGTGCGCCTTGCAGGCGCAGGCGTTGATCCAACAATCGCCATACTGCCGCCGTCCGGAGGTCGGGGCCGCTGGCGCAAGGGCCTGGAACCTGCGGTAGCGCGGGCCTGCACCGAGCAGGCTCTGGGCCTCCCGGCCCTGTCCTCCTGGGGCGTCAAAGGGTCCCGATCCGCACCTCGTAGACCCCGCCGATCACCACCAACTCGTCCTCGCCCTTGAGCATGCCGGGCAGCAAGCGGTTGTAGAACAGCACCTTCGGCAAGGGTACCTGCGCTGAGAGGATGTAGTCGCCGAACTCGTCGGCGCGTTCCCGG
>JBFZDM010000420.1:0-3042 GCA_041307365.1 Chromatiaceae bacterium
GTTGGTGTCTAGGGGACGATCTGGCCCAGGGTAGGGTCCATGAGGTTCGCCAGCGGTTGCCTGGTCTGGTCCCGGCGCGCTGGACGGGGAGCGTCCTGGCGGTGGGGCTTGCCATCGAAAAGGAGCCGCTGGGGGCCCTGCTCCTCGGCGCCGACGCGCCCCGCGTCCTGGGGTCCGCAGAGGAAGCCTGGTTGCTGGCCCTGCGCGAACCCATCGCCGTTGCCTTGCGCAACCATCTGAGGTTGAGGGAACTGATCGCCCTGCGGGAGGCGGCGGAGGCGGATCGGCGCTCCCTCCTGGCGCGGCTTGGCCGCCAGGAGATCACCGATACCCTGATTGGAGCTGGGTCCGGGCTCAGGGAAGTCATGCGCGGCGTCGAGCTGGTCGCCCCGTCGGGCGCGCCCGTGCTGATTCTCGGGGAGACGGGGTCGGGCAAGGAGGTCATCGCCAGGGCCATCCACGACCGTTCGCCACGGGCCCATGGTCCCTTTCTCCGTGTCAACTGTGGCGCCATTCCGCCGGACCTGGTGGATTCGGAACTCTTTGGCCATGAACGGGGCAGCTTCACGGGCGCGGCCACTCGCCGGCTGGGTTGGTTCGAGCGCGCCGATCGCGGCACCCTCTTCCTTGACGAAATCGGCGAGCTAACACCGGCCATCCAGGTGCGTCTCTTGCGGATCCTGCAGGATGGCAGCTTCGAGCGGGTGGGAGGTCAGCAACAGTTGCGCGTCGATGTGCGCCTGATTGCCGCGACCCATCGTGACCTCCACGCCATGGTCCGGGATGGCCGTTTCCGCGAGGATCTCTGGTATCGCATCAACGTCTTCCCTGTCCATTTGCCGGCGCTGCGCGACCGTCCCGAGGACATTCCGGCCATGGCGAACCACTTCGCCCAGCGGGCCGCCGAACGGCTCGGACTGACCCAGCGGTTGCCGACCCCGGCGGACATGGATCGCCTCCTGGCTTACCCCTGGCCTGGCAATGTGCGGGAACTCGCGGCCGTCATCGAACGGGCCGCCATCCTCGGCGATGGTCAGCGGCTCGAGGTCGAGCGGGCCCTCGGCACGGGTTCCGCCAGTCCTATGCCGCCAGAGAAACGGCCGCCAACCGCCTCGTCCCGGCCCATCGATCCCCTCGAGCCCATCGAGCCCCTCGAGGTTGTCACCCGCCGCCACATCGAACGGGCCCTCGCCCAGACCCTAGGGCGGGTAGAGGGACCCTTTGGCGCCGCCCGCCTGCTGGATGTCCACCCGGATACCCTGAGGTCAAGGATGCGCAAACTAGGCATCCAGCGTGCGGCATTCAGGCCGTGACAGGACACCCATGGGGTAGTGCTCCTCCGCCTGGAATGGGTTGGCCAGCGGGGTCCGGGAAGCCAGCTTCAGATGCCCCTGGCCTGCTCCGCGGCATTGCCGATATAGGTCCCTGGGGTCAGTTCCCTCAGCCTGCGCCTGGCCTCGTCCGGGATATCCAGGGTATCGATGAAGCGGGCCATTTCCTCGCGGCCAATGCGGTGGCCTCGGGTCAGTTCCTTGAGCCTCTCGTAGGGCTTGTCGATGCCATAACGGCGCATGAGGGTCTGGATGGGCTCGGCCAGTACCTCCCAGTTGGCGTCGAGATCCGCGGCCAGGCGGGTGGGGTCGGCCTCCAGCTTGGCGATGCCGCGCAGGGCGGACTGGAGGGCAATGCTGGTGTGGGCGAAGCCCGTGCCCAGGTTGCGCAGGACGGTGGAATCCGTGAGATCGCGCTGCCAGCGGGAGATGGGCAGCTTGCGGGCCAGATGTTCCAGGATGGCGTTGGCGATGCCCAGGTTGCCCTCGGCGTTCTCGAAGTCGATGGGGTTGACCTTGTGAGGCATGGTGGAGGAGCCCACCTCGCCAGCGATCGTCTTCTGGCGGAAATAGCCCAGGGAGATGTAGCCCCAGAGGTCGCGGCAAAAGTCGATCAGGATGGTGTTGTAGCGGGCCAGGGCGTCGAACAGCTCCGCCATGTAATCGTGGGGCTCGATCTGAGTGGTGTAGGGATTCCAGGTCAGGCCCAGGGACTCGACAAAGCCTTGGGCAAAGCCGGGCCAATCCAGGGCGGGATAGGCGGCGAAGTGGGCGTTGTAGTTGCCCACGGCACCGTTTAGCTTGCCCAGCAGGGGCACATCGGCGACCTGGTCGCGCTGGCGGGCGAGCCGGGCGGCGACATTAGCCATCTCCTTGCCCAGGGTGGTGGGGGAAGCGGGCTGGCCATGGGTACGCGCCAGCATGGGCTGGTCAGCCAACGCGTGCGCCAGGGCGCGGATGGTGGCGATGACCTCATCCATCTGGGGGATGAGTACCTGGCTCCGTCCTTCCCGCAGCATGAGGGCATGGGCGAGGTTGTTGATGTCCTCGGAGGTGCAGGCGAAGTGAATGAACTCGCTGACCGCCTCCAGTTCCGCGTTGCCGGCAATGTGTTCCTTGATGAAGTACTCCACCGCCTTGACGTCATGATTGGTGGTGCGCTCGATGTTCTTGACCCGGTGCCCATCCTCCTCGGAGAAGTTCTCGACGATGCCCTCGAGCAGATGGCGGGCATGGCCGGACAGGGGTGGCACCTCGGGGATGCCGGGGGCCTCGGCGAGGGCCAGGAGCCAGCGCACCTCCACCAGCACCCGGTGGCGGATAAGGCCCAGCTCGCTGAAGATGGGCCGGAGATCCTCGGTCTTGACGCCGTAACGGCCATCGATGGGGGACACGGCGGTCAGGGTGGAGAGTTCCATGGCGGGTCTCGTACTCAGCAGAAGGTGGCGTCGATGGGGGTCAGGGTTCCAGGCGGCCCGGGGGTCGCCTGGATAGTCGAAGCTAGTTTATCCCGGCGGCGCTGGGCTAGCCATGAAGACAGAGGTCATCATCCGCCATCAAGCCACTGGCCCGCAGCACTCGGCGCCGGACGGCCTGAGTCAGCACCTCTGTTACCCCCGGACGGACCAGGGTCAAATAGTTCCGGGCGCGGGTGATGCCGGTGTAGAGCAACCCCCGGGTCAGGATCGGGCTCGGCTTCTCGGGCAGCGCC
>JBFZDM010000069.1:0-3145 GCA_041307365.1 Chromatiaceae bacterium
GCACTTCGGGTGCCCCAGCCGGTACTGGCGTTCCCGATGTCGTCTCCATCCCGATCTCCGCCCCTGGTTGGCCCGGCCTCGGCCCGCGATTGGCCGGATCTTCGCCCCGATTCGCCCGACATCTACCCCACATTTAGAATTGCTGCCTCGAAGCGAGGCCGCTCGTGTATGTCCATCACTAGGTCCAGGATCTCGGCTGCCATCACCTCGGTGCGCCTGGGCCCCGCGGCCACGTGACAGTGCAGGCACTGCTGGTTGCACAAACGCCCCAAGTTGACCTGCAGGGTTCGGAGTCGCCCTCGGGTCAAGGGGGGAAAGTCGCTTGGGCACAGGTGAGGTAGGCTGTCGAGCATGGGGTTTGCTCCTGATAGCGAAGCGGCGGGCGACGCCATTGTCGGCGGACCTTGTCACGGCTGAGAGGTTGTGAACAAATCGATTCCGCTGCCATCACCGTAACCGGACCTCGCCTATTCCGTAGCTAGGCAAGGCTGGCCGCTCTCGTGGCGGCGGTGGGGGCGGACCCGCTCAGGGATCGGGCGGAACGTGCGCCCGCATGAGGAGTCCTTTTATTTCAATATCTTATGTTTCCATGGCCGGTTCCGCAGACGCACCTCTCCCGTACCGGAGCAGGTGGGGCGCCAAGGCGAGGGTGCGCATCAGGTTGTGGGCGAGGGCATGCAGCAGGAGGACGCAGCGTACCTTGGCTGTGCCGCGTACCCGCAGCCGCGTCAGGCCGCGTTCGCGGGCCTGGGCGTTGACGCATTCGGCCGTGGCGGCGCGCTCTTTGTAGATCGCTTTGGCCTCCTCGGTCCCCATGCGCTTGCGCCAGGCGCCGACCGCCTCGCTGTCGCCCTCCTTACGGGCGTGGGGATCGGTGTCAGGGTCTTTCGCCTTGGGCACGGGGGCATAGACGGTGGTGTGCTCGGCGGCTTGGTCGAGCTGCTCGTGGGCCGGATAGCCGCCATCGACCAGCCATTCCTGGGGGCTCTGGCCGTAGCGTGCCTCGACCTGCTCGACCATGGGGGTCAGTTGCGCCATGTCGGTGCCGACACAGACCGCTGCCACGCCGACCACGACCTGGGCTTCGGTGTCGCTGGCGAACTGCCCGTTGTAGGCGGGCCGATAACCGCCGTCAGCCATCTTCATGACAGTGGCCTCGGCATCGGTGGTGGAAACCCGCGCCTGTTCGCGGGGCTTGCCTTGTTTGGCCTTGATCTCGGCCATCTCGGGCAGGCGCTTGAGCGCCCGCTCGACGCGCTCCTGCCGCTCCCGGGCGGCGCGCTCGCGCGCTGCCTGTTGGCGCCGGCTGACCGCGCCCGGGTCGTCATCCGTCTGGCCCTTGAGACGCTCGACCTGCTCGCGCGCCTGCTCCAGGCACTCTTCCAGGGTCGCACCGCGGCGAAACGAGGCCGCCCCGGCGCTGGCGCGCACCCGAACGCCATCCTGGGCGACACGCCTGAGGCTCACCACCCCCTCGGCCAGGAGGACGGCGACACTATCGGTCAGCAAGGCGTCGAAGGTCTCGCCATGGGCACTGCGAAAATCCGAGAGGGTGTGGTAGTTGACCGACACCCCGCCGCAGATCCAGCGGTAGGCGTCGTGCTCCTGCGTCAGGCGCGCCAGAGCGCGCGCACTGCCCACCCCCTCCAGGGTCGCGTACAACCACAGGGCGAACAGGATCTCCGGGGCAATGGCGGTACGCCCGCTGCCGCCTTCCACCGCGCGGATGCTGGCGTACATGGCGCCTAAGTCCGCCTGCTCGACCCAGGCCCACACCAGCCGCGCCCGATGTCCTTCGGGTAACAGCGACTCCAGGTCGCACGCACGTAACTCCAGTTGCACCCGGTTGGGTAGCAGCACCCGCGCCACACCGGCCAAAGGCACCTCCGCCCGCACAGGCGCCTCGCCCAATCCGGGGTCGTCGTCGAATAGCCTGGCATGTATCTGGTCGGTCATCGCTCGCTGTCGCCGGTTGCCGCTTCGATGGGGCCATTTTACTCCTTCCCACATGTCGGAGCAGGCTGGGAGGTTTTTTCACAGCCTCTCAGCCCAAGAAACCGGCTGGCATCCCTCGGGGGAAGAATCGGAATCCCTTCGATCCGCTTGAGGTCCGACAGATCCTTGTCTCCCGATACCAGAAGGTCGGCCCCGCCCGACAAGGCAAGCTCCAGGAACATGTTGTCCTTGGCGTCGCGGCAGGCTGCGGTGCTCCGCTGGATAACCACATACTCACCCACTCTTTCCAATAGCTCGACGAACTCAAGCCCCTCGTCAAGCCTGAAGTAGGGCCGGAATTTCTGCTTTTTGCACTTGTCGTCCAGTTCACGCAACACGGGGGCTGACAGCAACAGCCGATGTTGTTTGATCACATGCGCCGCTACCGCCCCAGGCACGGAGTCGCGCTTGATGAGGAAGCTGAGGAGTACGTTGGTGTCGATTACCACCCGCAACGGGCGATCAGTCACGCAGTAGCTCCTCCAACTGCGCCTCCGTCATCGCCTTGTTACGAAAACTAACCCGTTCGCTGAGTTGCAGGAGTTGGGCGACGGCGTTTCGACGGCTCCACTCTCGTTGGATGGCTTCGATCACGAATCCCCGCTTGTCGGGCTGCGACTCCACGAGGCTTGCTACTTCGTCCGGGAGGTCCAAGGCGATGTTCATTATCGATCCTTCAGTGGGTTAGCGTTCTTAATAGGACCAGTATAACGCCGGGTCAAGCTTCTCGCCCAGCCTCACCCGCTCGAACGCCAGGACGGAACCCTTTTAGCCAAGATTCACTATTTTGCCATGCGGTTGTCCTCGCCTCTGAACAACGCCCGGCAACGCGGGTATAAAGCGCCGTAGTCGCCACCACCCGAGAACCCCGAGCTTCAACCTGCGCGAGGTCATCCTGTAACCCGTCGCCGCGTCCGAGAAGGCGCGTTGCCGAAGATCGGGCCACCCTGTGGTATATCGCCACCTGGCACGGCCAGTGGCTGGCGCTGCTGAGCTTCTCGGCGGCGGCCGGGAAGGGCGCCGTGCGTGACGCCTGGATCGGCTGGGATTTTCGCCATCACTACGATCGGCTGCACCTGATCGCCAACAACAGTCGCTTTCTGATCCTGCCCGAACATCATTACCCGAACCTCGCCTCGCGCGTGCTGGC
>JBFZDM010000079.1:0-4870 GCA_041307365.1 Chromatiaceae bacterium
AAGGTCAGGCGCTCGGGCTCGAAGTCCTCCACCAGGAAGGGCTGCTCGGCCAGGGGCGGGGCCTGGGGATCCGCATGGATGGCGGCACGCCAAGTGCCACGCATGGCCGTGCCCGGCAGGGCAATGGCCAGGTGGCGCCCGCCCAGGCCCTGATCCGGGAGCAGGACGCGGCTGTGTTCGACGCCGTCCGGCCGCCGCAACCGCAGAGTCAGGGGCAGGCCCGTCAGGGCGAGCGCCTGGCCATCCCGGGCCAGGGCGGTGAGCTGGACCGTCTCGCCGGCGCGATAGACACCGCGCTCCGTGGTCAGGAAGACATCGACGGGGCCGGGCGCCGGACGGCCCTCGACGCCCCGATCAGCCAGGTCGAAGGGCGACTGGACCAGGTCGAGGAAGGCGAAATCCCCGTCCGGCCCCTCGGCCACCAGCAGGGCGGGCCGGTTGCCCCCATCGCCGCGTAACAGGCCGGGCTCGAAGCGGGCGTGGCCGACGCTATCCGTCACCCCCCGGCCCAGGATCTCGTCGTTGCGGGCCACCAGGCGCAGGCTGACTTCCGCCAGGGGCCTGGCGCTCGACAGGGAGCGGACAAAGGCGTGGAGGCCGTCATTGCCTGAGATAGCCGAGAGGCCGAGATCGGAGACGACGAACCACTGGGTCGCCAGGGTCTCGCCCTGGTCGGTGGCCTCGGCGGGGTGGGCGGTCATGACATAGGCGCCCGGCTTGAGTTCCTGGACCAGGGCGCCGACCGGGATGGCAGTGGTCATTTCCTGATTGAGATTCATGCCCACCTCGACCTCGCCGGACCAGATGGCCTCGCCCTGACGGTCGCGAACCTCCTGGGTCTCGTATTGGGACAGGGACCTCAGCAAGGGGCCAGCCCCCAGCCCTGTGGCCAGGGACCGGTCGCCCAGGCGTAGGACCTGAGCCTTGACCAGGCGGGTGTTGACGGACACCAGGGGGATGGCCGCCTCGCCACCCTTGGGCAGCACATAGGCTCGGCCCAGGAAGCGCGCGGAGGGCGAACGATCGCGGACATAGATGTCCAGGTCCGCCGAGGCCGCCAGGGTCTCGCCATCGGCGGCGGGCAGGCCGGCGCGCACCCGCAGACGATAGCGCTCGCCATGGATCACACCATCGACGCACAGGGATTGAGGGTCCAGTTCCACCGTCAGGCCGCGACCCGCCTCGACCTGGAGAAAGTCAGCCAGACCCGCGCGGTCCTTGGGCAGGGGATCGGACAGATCGACACAGATGCGCGGATTCGCGGCGTCGGAATCGACCCGATGACCCGTGATGCGGAAGCCATGGTCGGCCAGCCAGCCCTCGTAGATGGCACGAATCGATGCGTCCTCCTTGACCTCCAGGGCGGCGCGCAGGGCGCGGATGGCAGGTCGCCACTGATCGCGGGCCGCCAGGGCCTGGCCAAGGGCGCCCAGGGCACGGAGGCGCTCGGCCTCGGTCCCGGCCATCAGAAAGGAGTTGATGGCGGCGGAAGACGAAGCCGCCAGCAGGCGTTGCCGGGCCTGCCAATCATTGGGATCGAAGCTTAGACTGGCCCGCGCCAGCCCGAGCCAGGCCGAAGGCGCCTCGGGCGCCAGGCGCAGGGCCTCGGCATAGCGGCCCAGGGCGTCCTGCCAATGCTGCGAGCGCTCCGCCTCCTCGGCCTCGGCCAGCAGGCGGTCGAAGCGGGCCGACACCGGCCTGGGCCGGGCCGCGATCTCGGCCGCCTGCCGCCGCGCCTCCTCGGCATAGCCACGGGGCAGAAAGCCGAGTTCCGCCAGCCGCCGCGCCTCGCGCTCCTGGGCATTCGCCTCCCCGGTGGTGATATGGCCGGAAACGGCGTTAGGGAAGGGGCGAGCGTCCTCAAACTCGCTCTTCAGAAAGCACCATCGGGCCTTGCGGTTGTAGGTGAAGGCCTTACAGCGCCCATCGGCGAGGCAGGCCGACTGGCAAGCCTCAAGGTCCAGAACCTGCCGGGTCTCGAGGTCGCGGCCAAAATAGTCCACGCCTTCCACCACCACCAGACGGCGCGCGCTGGTCTCCTGGACATCACCGGCGGCAGTGATGTCATGAGATGTAAAGAGGCCCCCGATCAGGGCGGCACAAGAAAGAAGAAAGGCCCAATAAAGCCGGTAACCTGACATTTGAAAGCCCCTGCTTGGTCGGTGAATCACGGTTTGGAGTCTAGCAGCCTTGCGGGGCCCTCGCAGGCTCCCGGCCCGGTTCAAGCCTTGGGCGGCGGGGTTCGAGGGGGTCTCCAGAGGGGCCGAGCGATTCGCGAGAGCGCCATGAGGCCCTGCGCGTCGGCACATGCAAAAAAAATCCACCGGCCTATTGCTAAATCAGAAATTACTAATATACTAATCACCCATCGGCCCGGACACCCGCCCTGGCCCAGAACAAGCAGGCTCCGGCCAAATCCTTTTTCCATTTGGAACCTTGAGGTGTGAAAACAATGAATAAGATCGTCCTTGCTGCCTCCGTGGCCGCCCTCGCGGCCATCTCTTCCACCGCCAGTGCCTGGTGGGCCAATCCTCCCGCGATGGATCCCGCCATGCAGGAAGAAATGCGCCAGGATGCCAACCGTCATGCCGCCGAACAGGCGAAAATGTTCGCCGAATGGCAAACGGCCATGCGGGAAGCCGCTCAACCACCGGCGATGGAAATGGACCGGGCCTACCCCATGCCAGAGATGCCGGCATTTGGCCAGATGCCCGAATTCCCGCCCATGCCCGAGTTCGGCCAGATGCCCGAGTTCCCGGCCATGCCCGAGTTCGGCCAGATGCCCGAGTTCCCGGCCTTCCCCGAGTTTGCCGCCGCGCCGGCCATGCCTGATTATCCGGCCCCTGTCCATGGTCAAGGGCGTCCCGCCCACCCCTTCGCCGCCAAGCAGGCCGAGCGCCGTCAGCAAATGGATACCCGCCGCGACGAAATGCGCAAGGCCGCCGAGACCCGCCGCGCCGAAGCCATCAAGGCCAGTCAGGAACGCCGCGCCAGCTTCGGTAACCGGACCTGCCCCAAGGCCTGATCCGTCCGCATCGGCCGGTCACCGGCCGCATCCATAAAGAAGGCATCCCAGCGCGAACTGGGATGCCTTTTTTTTCGGGCTCCTTCTGGACCCAAGGCATTTGACCACCTTGCCGTGGAGTGTCACCTCCTTCGGTATTGTCCTTGTAGAGGTCGGCGATGCTCTTTTGCATCGCCCCGGCGGCGACTACGGGGGCTAGGAGCGCATGGGCGAGGAGGGCGGCAAGGGTGCGGTACGGTTCATGTTGCCCTTGTCCTGTTGGGGTTACGGCTTCGGTCTGAGCGCGCCCCGGTCACCCTTGCCGATGCGGATGCCGGGGCCTTGAGTTGGGTCCGGCTCCGGGCCGAGACCCAGGCGGGTGAATCAGTGCGCACTGGTGGCGACACTGACCTCCCAGTTGCACTGCTCGATCAGGCCCTCGACCACCCGCGGGAGCTTGACCGGCACCTGGAGTTGGTAAGTCTGGCCCTGCTCCCAGCAGTGCTCCGCTTCATCGGCGCTCAACGGGAGACCCTGGCGGCAGAGCTCCCAGAGGGCCTGGGCTTGACTGATGGTCATGATGATACCTCCGGACCCGTGGTTCCCGGTCGGGGGAGCCTTGGCCTGGATATTGTCTGAATACAACAAACTTCGCGCCAAGGTCCACGGAATCCTTGCCTCATCCCCTGACTGTTGTGTTTTCACGAGGGCGTTCCTTTTCTACAACGCTCGACCCTAGTGATCTTAAAGATAGATTACTGTTGGCGCTTAGCAAGGGCTGAGGCCATCGTGTCAATAAAAATACATGTAGCAGAAATCTTCCAGGCGCCCTGTTAGGTCGGTGGGTGGCTCTAACAGGTGGCCACCGAGGATTCGGTGGGGCTCCCGGGTGGCTGCGGCATCACGATGCCGGCTACCGGACAGCGAACCTGACCCAGAGCAACCAATCCCCAACATGTCCGCCCCCTTCTCGCACGCCTTACCTGGCCGGGCGATATACGCCCCACGAAAGCAGCCAAGTCCGAGACCCATGCGTTTCAATCCACGCCCGGCCAATTAGCTGTCTGGTGTTTCAGCGACGGCACGCAAGGCCAATTCGAGTACTTCATCCATCACGATGGGATGGAGCCGAAAGTACAGGATGGCCGTGGGTGCGGCGGCACCGCGGGAGAACACCAGTTCGCCGAAATCGACATCGAAGGTCAGCAGCCGACGACCGGTTGCGACAGGCAAGCTCCAGCACGGCGAGATCGCTGATGCCCGGTGAAGACGCAGCCACCGACAGGATGTCATGGCCTGCCGCCGCCAGACCCCGAATAACCGGGCCGGGAAAGTTCTCGTCGGCCAGCAACCCCCGGCTCACGCAGGAACCTGGCCGGACTCCGCCGCCGCTTGCATGATGAAGGTCTCATCCTTCATACAGTCCCGAACGAAGGCGAAGACCGCCTCTAAGTCCTGTTGTTTGACGTGTGGATAGCTGTCCAGAATCTGCGCCTCGCTCCAACCGGAGGCCAGCAGATCAAGAACGAACTCCACACCAATGCGGGTGCCACTGATCCGCGGTTTTCCAAAGAGGGTATCGGGATCGGATACGATGCGGCCGTGCCAGTCGGTCATGGTAGGTGTCCGTTCAGCAAAGGATATGTAATTCAACGCCGGGGTAATCGGCCAGCTTTCCGGCCGGGGGTGCTGTCATCTGGAAGTCGGTGATGCTCCGTGCGGGTAGGGTCGGATCGCTCCGGCTGACTTGGATCAGGTCAAACAGCTTATGGGCGGGGGCGTTTCCCCGGTGGCTGTCGTGCTTAAAGACGTAGAGACCACGGGTCGCCATTTCGCCGCGCGCGGCTGAATGGTCATGATCGAACA